>NZ_LGYY01000272.1:0-41610 GCF_001308045.1 Shewanella sp. Sh95 | reverse complement strand
AACACGCATCCAGGAACATACGGGAACTGCTTGGCATGGTATGGCATTTTATGGGAACCGTTTCCCCATTTCCTGGCAGTGGGCATGGCACGGCGAAAATGTAGCAGTATTCGGATCAGCTATTTACCATGATCACAATCCCTGATTTACGGTTGGATTAGTGTAAAAGTATAGTAAGGTTTTCCTTAATTGCACTTTTATGAAACAGCACTACTAGGGCGTGCGAGGTTTCAGGATTATTTTGCAGCATTTGACTGACACTTATACAAAGCAAAGTCCGTGCGATGTCATGACTCAATCTAAACAGGCGATAACATAGCAGACACGCCAACACGTCCTAAATCCCCAAAGCCAGCAGCATATAATGCATTCAAAGCAAACAAATTTCTCATCTGTCGTTTATGTAAGCACCTAAAATCAAAGAGGGGCAAACAATCCTATTTGCCCCTCTGATGCAGTGACACTGTGGCGAATCAGTTAGTTACTTATGCGCAGCAAGAACAAACTTGATACATCGCCATTATTGAGTACATGTTTTTGTCGTTTGGCAATCAACCTGCTGCTTAAGTTGCTGTGCATATTGCTCCGCTGCTGCTTTTGCCTTTCGGGCTTCCACTTTTTGCTGCACATCTTCAGCTAATGCCTTATCAAAGGTCTCCATGCCAAAATAGTCGGCAACATCCAAATAAATAAACCAAGCGGCAGCGGCAACGAGGCCATAGGTCAGTAGACGTAACATGGTATTTAAACCTCAATAATTGTATCGACATCTGCAATATAGCTGAGGTTTTTTATAAAGAAAACTGTCAATTTAATGACCAAAAAATGTCAAATAAATACCATTAATCAATGAGATACAAAAACACAAAAACCTTAAATTACAGAGTTTTAGCATTTTAAGATTAAAGTCTGCATTAAACTGTCAAAATTAATGATTTACCATGGAAAAAGATCGATTATTTGACATGTTTTTATAAAGTGACAATAAACCATAATCTCCTTAACTAACGTCAGGAAATCGACGATAAAATCATCAAACCCTATTTTTGGCATAAAAAGCTAAACCCAGCGATAGCCAATTAGGTTAACTTCAAATTCTGTTTAGCCTAAGTGCCAGCAATCCCTCCCAGCAGCTTTACTGCGATATAATGCCGCATCAGCGCTCTCAAATAATTTTTGGGGCAACTTTGGGCCAATGGCAATACCTATGCTTAAGGTTACCCGACACTGTTTCTCACGCCATTGTTGCAGACGGATAGAATCTAATAACCGATTAAGATTGTTCACTAATTCAGCTTTATCTTCCAAAGGGAATAAACAGGCAAACTCATCGCCACCAAAGCGATACACTTGTCCACGAGTGAAAGTCACCGCCAAAATATCTGCGACACGTCGCAGCACAGAATCTCCAAACTGATGACCAAACTGATCATTTATCTGTTTAAAAAAATCGACATCAATCAGGACTAACACATAGGGCGGCTGATGCATTCCAAATTGATTAAGATCTTCATCAAATGCACGACGATTGCCTATATTCGTTAAGGGATCAAGCCTAAGTTTTAAATGTTGCGTTGCTAGTTTATTTTTAATTTTTCGCAGGCTTTTATCCACGAACCAAGATGAATTCACTAACTTATCTTCAGATAACACGCCATTTAACTGTTCAACTTCTAACTCAATTAATTTAAGTTCTTGTCTAAAAACTTTCATTAGTGACCTAGTTCCCATAGCGGCAACAATAAAAAATGCAGCAATAGGAAGTAATAGTAAAACAAGCTGTTCCACAAGTGCCTTTTGGAACCTAACTGCTGGCACATAAATACCTACTTCCCAATCAGCATAGGCTAAAGGTTTCACTAGCAATATGCCATTCAGTAAACCACTAACACAAACTAAAGATTGATTTGCAGAAACAGTATCGAACTGTAATAGCTCACCATTCACTACTGACAACATTTCTTGGCTTTGACGATCACGAATAAAAACTGAAATATTTAAATTGGTCGACATTCGCTCCAACACTTTATCCAAGGTATCAAGAGACATATCAACCAGCATAACACCAATAGGTAATCCACTGTCAGACAATACTTTTTGCCCAAGACTTAGTACTTTTTGATGGCTATTAAATTCCTCATAGGGACCGATCCAAACTGGGGCATTTGATTCAGATTTAAGAATATGAAACCAAGGTCGCGTCTCAGGATTAAAATCAGCGCTTTTTTCCCAATGAGGGTAGCTATCAATATGTCCATTTAAGGCATTATAAAAATAAATATAATGCTCTTCTTCCATTTTAATTTTATGCCCTACAGCCCAAACGGGATTAAATACAGACTCACCTGCAAGAATAGCATTCTGATCAAGCATAGAAATTAAGACTGAATGTTGCTTTTCATTTTCTTTAACTAGCTCATAGATATAGGTACTTTCAAGTACATTCAGTATTTCCTCATACCCCACCATTCTTAATCGAACATGGTTTTGATAATTTAACACTGCTATTAATAATGTAATAATCACAATCGCAATGCTGGCAAATAGAAATGCTTTAGTAAGTAAGTGATGTTGTTTTAGATGAGGTAATAAGGATGATGGCATCGTGTATCTAGATAAAGTAATTTGTACGAATACTAGGGGGATCATCCTCTCACTTCATTGATAGTTATCAAATTTGAAGATAAAAAACGTTAACATTTAAAGCTTTTAAACGCCGAAGCTTACAAAAAGAAAATAGTTTTATGAAATTGTTTAAACCACAAGAAACTGAAACAAAAATAACATGTTTTCAACCACAAAAATCAGCATGGATTTACATATTATCGACAAACGGTTGAGGCAGTTCATAATTCTTTGGCTGCCATACCAGCGTTTTTTATAAAACGATTAATTGATGCTGATTCGATAAAAAAATACTCAAATGCGACTCAAGATCACAACAACATTCCTAAGGTAAGCTCCACCCTCAAAGGGTTTACTCGGCTTAAAAAGCTTGAAAAAAGATCCCAAAGGCACTGAAAATCGCCACAAACCAAGAGAGGGATCGTAAGGTGCCTTTATTCAATAGATATAAAATCTGATACGCAAAGCGCGCCACAATATGCACAATGGCTAACCATTCGGCTGTAGGTGTCACCTTGCCGGTTGCGATTACAGTCAGCACCGCCAAGCCAAATATCAGCAGTGATTCAAACGCATTTTGATGCCCCGCTAACGCCCGAGCACCAAATCCAGTTAACTGCGCCTGCTGGCTGCGAGGATGATGGTTATCATAACCACCCGCTTTAGCCATCGCCCAGGCCACAGGACCTTTGGCTAAGTACGGCAATAACATGGCGACAAACAAACAAGTCAGTAGTGTATTCATAGGATTCCCTTATTGCTTAGAACAATAAATGCATATCAAACAGTGCGTTGTAGTGCTTATAACAGTGAATTTACTAGCAAAAGGCGATTGATTAACGTGCCTTATCTAAGGCATCGCAAACGGCCTTTACACCAAGTAAAGCTCTAGGCGTCGCGCGGTGTAATAAATCGGCATTTAATTGATAAATATGCTGGTTTTTAACGGCGGGGATTTCGGTCCATTTACGCCAATCAATCCCTTTAACATTGCCTTCTTCTTCGCTTTGTAAAATCACCTCGGGCAAGGTCAGTAGCACATTCTCAAGACTCACCTGCGGATAATCACTCGCCGCATCATAAAAGACATTTTGCCCATGGCACACGCCAATAATCTGCTGGATCCAACTGTTTTTCGCAACCGTCATTAAGGGCGTCGACCACAACTGATAAAACACTTTAGGCTCAGATTTAGCGGCGTTTTCATTGCGGAGTCGAAGCAGCTCGCGGCGATAATCCGTTGCCACTTGATTAGCCTGCTCCACATGCCCCGTTAATTGGCCTAACTCTTCAATTTCTTTAGCAACATCCTCAAGGGTGTTTGGGGAACTGCTGTACAGTTTAAAACCTAAGTTTTTGAGTTGGTTGATATCCTCGGCTTTATTGCCCGTATCCCACACCACAATCAGATCGGGATTAAGCTCTAATACGCGCTCAATCTGAATACCATAATAACCACCAATACTAGGGATTTTTTTCGCCGCTTCGGGATAATCCGCATAATCTGTGGCGGCCACAATCGTCTCTCCCGCACCAATGGCATAAAGCATTTCAACCGCGTGGGGAGACAACGCAATAATACGTTTTGCTGGCTCTGCGATAGCTGATATAGGTAACAGGGCAAGACTGACACCTAGGATAATAATGCGTCGAATTAACATGATATTCCTTATGATTTAATCGATTAACTTTTCTGGCCAGCCATATTTTTCAAGGTAGGTCTGCAAGTTTTTAGGGCGATACTGAGGATCTTGATCCCAACGCACCTTGACCGAATGATGCAACAATACAGGCGCAACATTCGGGTCAAGCGCCCGCAAATACGGCTGCTTAATCCGATAAAAACTACGGCGTGAATCGTGCAGCGTCGCCAAGGGATTAGGGCGTAAACTGGCCATTAAATGTGGCTCGAGACTTAAATTAAACCGCTCAGCCTCAGCGATCATCCACTCAAGGGCATTATCTGACAATAAAGAGCCATCTTTATCCGGCTGATAACTGCCGCCAATATTGCTATGGGCGCCAGCAAACCACACCTGCTGCATATCCATATTGTCGCGTAATTGCCAGATAGTGGGCTCAAAGTCGCTGCGATGCTCGTCTATCGCCAAGGCATGGCGGGCAACACGCACATTGCGACCGATTTTAGTGTCGTAAAACTCATCTTTATCTTCAAATAAGCCGAGGAAGGAAATCGGGATCCCCATGGCGCCTACCGTATCCCACACCCCAACAAACTTAATCTCCCGTGATTCGTGGCTGTGCTTTTGTCTAAACTCAACGGATTTATCGCCGCTTGGAGCAAAGGGCGCGCTGCTTTTTTTATAGTGGTCAAAGGCTTGTTGGATAAGCCTAGCATCGGGGCGCTTAAGAATACCGCAGTTATTGATAAGGCCACACAGGCAACGCACTGTGTATGCGCCTCGGCTAAAGCCAAAGAGATAAATCTCATCGCCAGGGGAGTAGTTCTGCACTAAGTAGCGGTAACCATCCATGATGTTTTTATGTAGTCCACGCCCCGTCGCGCCGCCGATGGCTTGATCGTAATAGGAGCCAACGCCCCAGTCATAAAACACCTGCTGGGGTTTTCCATCGGCCGCCATCGGGCTGATGGCCCGCGCCAGACGCAGCACATTCGTGGGAAAATCCACTTTAAGGTCTTTCTCTGGCCGATTCCAAGTACCGTCGGCACAAATCACAATACGTTTATTCATCGCATCATCCTTGAGTTACCCATGCTACTCACGCTAACGGCTATAGATAAAAACGCTAACCATAGTGACGCTAACGGATTTTACCGAGGAACAACAGCCCTAATGGGGCTTAAAGAGCGGTTTGCTGTGTAACCAATCCGCCTAAGCCGCGCTGTTTAATAGTCGAATCCAGGCTGCGCTTTAATGCCCGCTTCGAAGGCATGTTTAATGGGTTGCACTTCACTTACCGTATCGGCCAGCTCGATAATCGCTCGGTGGCAGGCGCGGCCAGTGATAATCACATGCTGCATAGATGGACGGTTTTTAAGTGCAGTCAGTACCCGTTCGACATCAAGATAGTGATAACTCACCATATAGGTCAGCTCATCGAGCATCACGCAATCAATGCTCTCGTCTTGCAGTAAAGCTTCAGCTGCTTCCCAAGCGACTAGGGCGGCTGCGGTATCCTTTTCTTTATCTTGGGTTTCCCAAGTAAAGCCGGTGCCCATCACATGAAAACTAACGCCTGCGCCTTCAAGTAGATTACGCTCACCGCATTCCCAAGTGCCCTTGATAAATTGCACTACCGCCGCTTTTTTGCCATGACCCACCGCGCGGGCAACAGTACCAAAACCTGAGGTCGACTTGCCTTTGCCATTGCCCGTTAGGACTAACAAAATGCCCTTTTCATCCTGAGCGGCGGCAATTTTTGCATCAACCCCCGCTTTGAGTTTTTGTTGGCGCGCTTTGTGGCGTTCAGCCTTTAATTGTTCTTGGTTATTATCGTTTGCTGTTGTCATGGTTTGGTATTCATCCTACGGCTTAACTGATGCGGTTAAGATTGCCTGTAATTGTGGTAAATCTAGATGCTCGGCTAGTACATCAGCCAAACGATTCAACTGTTGTTCGCGAATTTCATTGATATCAATTGCTTGCGCATCTTCTAATCCCGCCCAGCGCAGAATTAACTGGCACGCCTCAGGGCTGTCGAATAGCCCGTGTAAATAAGTGCCTAGCACTTGCCCGTCCTCACTTAAGCAGCCGTCAGCAAAAGACTTTTCCGCCTGTTCATCGTAAGTTAGCTCATTGTTCAAGCGTAATGGTGCGCCCTTGGCGGCATCACTGGAGGTGAGATATTGGGACTCACCGCAGTGGATCTCATAACCTTTGACCGCCACAGTCTGCCCTAACAATCTCAACTCACCTGCGACGCTACGTAACTGCTTTTCAGCTTTAAATTCGGTGGTTATGGGTAAATAACCCAACCCTTGGCTAGTCCCGAGCACATCTTCAATCCCTAACGGATCGGCAATGCGCTCACCCAGCATTTGATAACCACCGCAAATTCCCAGCACTTTACCGCCGTAGCGTAAATGCTTAGCAATTTGCTTATCCCAGCCTTGCTCCCGCAAAAAAGTCAGATCGGCTCGGACATTCTTACTGCCGGGTAAAATAAGTAGATCGGCGGCGATCTCCGGCGTCTGAGCTAAGGCTTGCGTCTGGAGTGACACATAATCAAAATCGATATCGGGATGCAGCCTGAGCGGATCAAAATCCGTGTGATTGCTGGTGCGTGGATATACCAGCACTCGCACTTTAAAACGACTCTTGGCCTGCTTAGTTGGCGAGTCAGTGAGCGCATCCTCGGCGTCTAAGTGCAAATCATGCAAATAGGGCAGCACGCCTAATACTGGCTTTTGCGTATACGCCTCAAGCCAATCAATACCAGGCTGCAACAGGCTGATATCACCGCGAAAGCGATTGATCACAAAACCCTTTACCCGCGCCTGTTCTGACTCGGATAACAACGCCAAGGTCCCGACCAAATGGGCAAAGACGCCGCCTTTATCGATATCGGCAATAATAATCACCGGGCAGTCAACCGCTTCAGCAAAACCCATATTGGCAATATCCCCTGCACGCAGGTTGATTTCAGCTGGGCTCCCCGCCCCTTCAACCACTATGGTGTGATATTGCTGACCTAGGCGTTCAAAGGAGTCCAGCACAGCATTAAGGGCCATGGCTTTATAATCTTTCGATTTTTCACCAAAAAAAGCCGAGGCTTCGAGTGTCGTTAACGCTTTACCCTGCACAATAATTTGGGCGCCCGTATCTGAACTGGGTTTGAGTAAAATCGGATTAAAATCAGTATGTGGCGCTAAATAACAGGCCGCGGCTTGCAGCGCCTGTGCGCGGCCAATCTCGCCACCATCAACAGTCACAGCACTATTAAGCGCCATATTCTGTGGTTTAAAAGGCGCGACGTTGACACCCTGACGGGCTAGCAATCGGCAAATTCCCGCCACCAACGTACTTTTACCCGCATCTGAGGTGGTGCCCTGCACCATTAATACTTTGGCGCCTTGGGACGGTGTTTGAGGCAAACTAGCGGTTGACGTTTGATTGGTTGCCGTGGGATCTGCAACGTTATGTGAATGCATGGGCAAGGACATCACTCAATAGATGAAATAAGATAAAAGGCGCTTCTTTTTATACGAACTAAATGCAAAAGCGGCTCAAAATAACATTCACAACTTGATTTAAATGCACCAGCTCATTTAAGTGCGCTAACTCGATTTAAGCGTCAGCGGTAAACCCGCCACCACTAAGGTCACATTATCCGCAACCGCAGCAACATCTTGGTTTAACCAGCCAGCTTCATCCACAAATTGGCGACTCAGTTCCCCCAAGGGCACAATGCCTGAGCCTACTTCATTACTGATTAAAATCACCACACCTTCAAGTGTATTTAACGCACTGACAAAATCCGTTTTTGCCTGCCGCCAGTGGGCTAACACATCGTGTTGAGATGATGTCGCAACCGCTAGGGCAAAATCTGATTCGGTCGAAGCTGGCTCAGCCTGTGGCTGGACTGCAAGCAATTGATTAGTTAACCAAAGCGTTAAGCAATCCACCATAATCACCCGCCCCGGCTTAGCTAAATGCTTAAGCTTGGCGGTTAATGTCAAGGGTTCTTCAATCAACTGCCAGTCGATATCGTCCTTGGCACGACCATCTTGATGCAAACGGATCCGACTGGCCATTTCAGCATCGAGTGCCTGCGCGGTTGCGACGTAGCAGGCATCGAATCCTAAAGCCGTATACTGGCGTACTAAGGTTTCACCGTAACGGCTCTTACCGCTACGAGCGCCGCCCAGCACTAAATGGATCACAGAATGCTACCTACAACGAGCAGCACGAAGTAACACACAATTTCACAAATTTGCTGCGCAGCGCCTAAGGTATCGCCTGTATAGCCGCCAATTTGACGTCTAAAGATCACCACGATCAAACGGCGCAATCCGATCATAATCAACAACAGCGACAGTGCAGCAATCCCCTTTAACACTAACAGCACTAACACACCACTGGCGATCAAAATAAACAGTTCATTAATGCCTTGGTGCTGCGCTAACGGCTTAGATTTACTGGACTCATCATCGCGCACATATTTTTCGGTGAAAATAAGGCTCGCGGCCACGACTCGACTCACAGTATGGGCGACAATCATCGCCGAACCAGCAACCACAGGGTCATAAAGCGCTAATTCCACCAATAATTGCCATTTAAGCATCAAGACAATAATCAAGGCCAAGGCACCATAACTACCAAGGCGCGAATCCTTCATAATGCGCAGCTTGTCTTCAGCCGTCCAACCGCCACCAAACCCATCGAAGGTATCGGCTAACCCATCTTCGTGGAAACCGCCCGTTAACAGCACGCCCGTTAACATCGACAGCAATACAGACACCCCAGCGGGTAACCAATTTTGAGTCAGCCAAAAAACGATGGCGCTTAACAGTCCCACCAGTAAACCCACTAAGCCAAAGTAACGACTGGCTTTATTGAGTTTATCGGCATCGACTTCGACCCATTTGGGCATAGGAATACGGGTAAAATAGCCCATGGCCACAAAAAATAAATCTATCTCTTTGTGCCAGCTTTCGCGTTCTGACATAAAGCATCCTTAGTGAATACACACTTGCAGCAAGGTTTAAAGTTAAAACGGTTAGCTAAAAGTTATTATTTTAAATTAAGTTAAATAAATAACTTAGCAGGGCTACATCATACAACAGCCTCAATCCCTGCATCACTAAAACTCGCCATTTGATTGTAAAAATTTACTGCGGCTTGAATTAACGGCAATGCTAAAGCTGCCCCCGTGCCTTCACCTAATCTAAGCCCCAAAGATAACAAGGGTTTAGCTTGCAAATATTCCAACATACGTTGATGGCCTTGCTCCTCGGAGCAATGGGCGAAAATCAGATAATCCCGCACATTAGCATTGATCGTCACCGCGACTAATGCGGCGGCGGTCGCAATAAAACCATCCACAACTACCAACATCTTGCGCTCAGCTGCAGCCAGCATGGCACCAGTCATTTGCACAATTTCAAACCCGCCAAGACAAGCAAGCACTTGTTTTGGCCCACTAAGCGCACTTTGATGCGATAGCAACGCCAGTTCTACCAAGGTTAACTTACGCGCTAAAGTGTCGCTATTAATGCCTGTACCGCGCCCCACACAGTCAGCTACATCTAATTGCATAATCGCCGCCATAATTGCCGCGGCAGAGGACGTGTTGCCAATCCCCATTTCACCAAACGCAACCAGATTACAGCCTGCTTGATGGTGACGCTCAATAAGCTCGCGCGCCATATCAAAGCCCTTATCCACACTCGTTAAAGGCATGGCTGGCTCCAAATGAATTGCAGCAGTACCCGCGCCAAGACGTTGATCGATAATCCCTTCTAGCCCCTCAACGGGTGTCAAAATACCGCAATCGATCACTTCAAGCGTAAAACCTAATTGGCGACAAAACACATTAATGGCCGCGCCGCCGTGGGCAAAGTTTTGCACCATTTGGTGGGTGACTTCACTTGGGGCAATCGAAACCCCTTCAGCGGCAATGCCGTGATCCCCTGCAAATACCAACATGGTCGGTTTGACTATCTGCAATTGTTGTGGCCCTTGAATGCGAGCAATTTGTAATGCTAAGGATTCGAGTTGTCCCAATGCACCTGGCGGCTTGGTCTTAAGATCGATTTTTTGTTGAATAACCTGATCCTGCGCTTTACTCACAGGCTCGATTTGAAATGACAGGCTTGATTGAGACATTCACACTCCAGTGACTAATTCGATTTCAATAACTCGTTCGATTTCAATAACTCGTTCGATAACAACTACGACGCATACAGCGGCTATTTTCCATACGCACTTAGTACTAAATTAGCTAATCCTCTGCGAAAAACGCGAGTTCAATTAGTTGCGCCGACGCAAAATCAGCAAAAAGAAAAAACTACCTATCGAGGCGGTGATAATACCAACGGGCAGTTCTTGATTACCCAGTAAACATCTCGCGAGCACATCAATCCACACCATAAACAAGCCGCCCACTAACGCGGTGAGCAAAATGGGCTGACGCCCGGGAAATAACAAGCGCACAGTATGGGGGATCATTAATCCAACAAAACCTATGCCACCACAGGTCGCCACTAAAACGGCGGTAATTAGCGAGCAGAGCAATAACATATTGAGGCGTAATTTAGGTACATTCACCCCTAAGGTGTGAGCCGTTTCATCCCCCGCCTGCAGGGCCATAATCTGCCGCTTCCAACCGAGGATGATAAAAAAACTTACCAATACAACGATGGATGGCAAAATTAAGAGCGGCCAACTGGCCTTAGCAAAACTGCCCAAACTCCAAAAAAGCACTGATGCCGTGGCCTGCGGGCTGGCAAAATACAACAGCAAGCTGGTTAATGCGCCAAACATAAACGATGTTGCCACCCCAGAGAGCAGCATGCGCTCAACTTGGCTGTTGAGCCCAAGCCCTGACAAGGCGAGAACAATAAGAACGGATAAACTGGCACCAATAAAAGCGCCGAAAGGCAAACTAAACCACAGGAGCCCAGCAAACATTCCCGAGCCACTAAAAATCCCCGAATTGGCAATAACGCCAGCATTACCGAATAGACCAGAGCCAGTAAACAAGGTCAGCATCACCACAGCGCCAAAGGAGGCACCTGAACTGATGCCAAATAAATAAGGGTCAGCAAGGGGATTGCGAGTTACGGTTTGCAGCACACTGCCCGCTAAAGACAGCCCCGCCCCCGCCACAAACGCGAGCAATATCCGTGGCAACCTTAATTCCATCACAATCCGCTCCGTCATCGAGGCGGTAGTTGACGCACCGTCGTTGGCGAAAAATTGATTGAATAATTTAATAAACACATGCAACACATCTAAAAAGCTGATATTTGCCGCGCCAAAACTGGCGGCCGCAATCGGGGTCAGCAGGGCAAAACCCACCAAGCCAAGAATCAGCCATTGCTGGCGGGTTAATGGCGTTAAAATATGGGTTAAAAGATTCATCATTATCAGCTTAAACGTGTGAATCATGGCGTGTTTATCTCCCCGTTGATGTTATGGGGAGCGGATACAACCACATCATCCGTCGGTGATTTTTGATAACCATAAAAGTAATTAATTAAAGGATTGGCATGTTGTGGATGGGGCATCACTTGAGCGCAAACACCAAAAACTTGGGCAATGCGCTCCTCTGTTAATACCTCACTCGGCGTGCCCATGGCGCTCACTTGCCCCTTATCCAGTAGCAGCAAACTATCACACAGGGCACTTGCTAAATTCAGATCATGAATAGAGGCAATGACACTAATGCCAAGGCTTCGAACCAACTCCAAAATTTGTATTTGATAGCGCACATCGAGGTGGTTTGTGGGTTCATCTAAAATCAGTAACTGAGGTTGTTGCACGATAGCGCGGGCAATCAGTGCCCGTTGTTTCTCACCGCCGGAGAGCCTTTCATATTGCTGATAGCGCTTATGGCTAAGACCTACCTTTTCAAGCGCCTTGATAATTTTTTCACTATCACCGCTGGAATTAGTATCGAACATCCCTTTGTGGGGCGTGAGCCCCATAGCAACGAGTTGCTCTGTGGTCATATCAAAATAGTGCGGCGTATCCTGCTGCACCACAGCTACTTTGCAGGCAAATGCCTTGGGCGAAAGCTCGTTAATGTCCTGCGAAAACAAACTGATTTGCCCCAGAGTTGGGCGAATAAAACGATATATACAACGCAGTAAACTGGATTTACCCGCACCGTTAGGGCCGATTAATCCCAGCATTTCACCGCGTTGTAGGGCAAAGTTAATCCCTGAAAGAATGGTTTTGCCTTCGATGGTCCAACTTAATTGGCTGACATTGAGTGCCACATTAGCTAGCACCGCCGAAGATTGCACATCTGTTGACGTGGAAGGCTTCATTTAAAGCAGCTCCCACAGGCATATTTTGTACCCAAACCCAGTAGCACCATGGGCCACAGGGCGAAACGTATCAATATCATTTTCTGCTCCCTCGAGTCACCCGCTCGAGAACTAAGGCTGCACGCAGCGAAAACAGAAATAGGCAGGTCTCCTGACTTGTAGCAAAGAAGGTTCTAGGTTCTAGGTTCTAGGTTCTAGGTTCTAGATTCTAGGCTCTAGATTCTAGGCACTTCTTTTAACTACTCACAGTTGCGGGTACAGTTCGGGCTGGCTGATGGGCAGCACCCCGATTCCCTATTATGTTTGGGTTGATCCGGCGTTTATAACGACTATTGCCTTAAGCGAATAGCGCAGGATAAAGCGAAATTCCCAACACCTATTTCTGCGACATTTAAACTTAGCGAACACCATGTGCTATATGGCTCAAACGTCAGGGAAAAGCATTATCCTATATCTTGCTCATTAGGCAATGCAGTTTAAATCAGAAAATTTTCATCATCCCATTTAGCATGAGATTTCTAACTCAATCAGCATGGCCCGATGGCCAGTCTAAGCGCCAGTATCGAGTTCCATGTTTATCTTCGAGTACATTAATCGTCACCACCGCGGCAACCGGTAAAGTCAGTTGACTGTAAAACCCTACCGTTCTCACCGCCCCCAATGCTCTTGCCATTAAATGACGGATCACTCCGCCGTGGGTCAGAATCCAGATATTGGCTGTGGGTACATTGGCATTACACTCGCCGTGGGCCTGTTCATCATCCAACGCCAGCAGGGCAAACTCTTTATTGAGGATCTGCTCTATTGCGCCATCGATACGAGCCTCGAAACTTGCCATCGTTTCACCATTGGGCGGCGACACGGCCCAAGGATCTTGCCAATAGGCCGCCATGCGCTCGCCATCCTGTTGATATAACTCATCGAGCAAGCGACCATCCCAATCGCCAAAATCCATTTCTTGTAGATCCTCCAGCAGGTTGACCTCAAGCGACGAAGGCGTTGGTGCCGCTAAATGTGAACTCTCAGACAAGCTGGAATGCGGCTCCAGCGCCAACACCTTGGCAAATTCAGCGCAGCGCTTTGAGGTAGAGCTGTAAATACCGTGGCACACAGTCGCCTGCGCCGCCACTGCTGCCGACATCTGCCGCCAGCCCTTCTCGCTCAGTGGAACATCGACTCTGCCACGTAAAATCGCCCCGCCTTCGCATTCCCCGTGGCGTAACAGTAATAAGCGAACTTGTTTCATATATGCCTTTTAAAAATCTTAGGACCTAAACTCTAGATTCTAGATTCTAGATTCTAGATTCTCGCTCCTAATGACTTTCACCTTGCCCTGACAATCCGATGTCGCGTATTATGGACGTCTATACGTATAAATGTCCAAATCATAACGAACGACATTCAATAATAAAATGCAATTTACCGCAGAATTGCATATTTTTGGACTCAACTTAGCTGTAGTAAAGGTAATCATTTATGGCGATATCTCTCCATCGAGCCAGCCAAACACTGGCAGACATTCGCAACCAGTTGTCAAAGCGCATTCTGATTTTAGACGGCGCCATGGGCACTATGATCCAAGGCTACAAGCTAGAAGAAGCCGATTACCGTGGCGAGCGTTTCAAGGATTGGCATACCGACGTTAAGGGCAATAACGATCTCTTAGTGCTCACACAGCCACACATCATCAAACAAATTCACACCGACTACCTATTAGCCGGTGCCGATATTATTGAAACCAACACTTTCAACGCCACCACTATCGCCATGGCCGACTACGATATGCAGTCGCTGTCCGCCGAAATTAACCGTGAAGGTGCGCGCCTCGCCCGTGAGGCCTGTGATGAAATCGAAAAAGCCACGGGTAAACCACGTTATGTCGCCGGTGTGTTAGGACCCACTAACCGTACCTGCTCTATCAGCCCCGATGTTAACGATCCCGGATATCGCAATATCCACTTCGATGAGTTAGTGACCGCTTACTGCGAATCGACCCGCGCCCTGATTGAAGGCGGCGCCGATATCATTATGGTCGAGACCATCTTCGATACCTTAAACGCTAAGGCCGCCTTATTTGCCATCGAAACCGTGTTCGATGAACTCTTTGGCGCTAACTCGCCAGCACGTTTGCCAGTGATGATCTCCGGCACTATTACCGATGCCTCGGGCCGAACCCTGACCGGACAAACCACCGAAGCCTTTTATAACTCCCTTCGCCATATCAAGCCCTTATCCATTGGCCTTAACTGCGCTCTCGGCCCAAAGGAGCTGCGCCCCTACGTCGAAGAACTGTCACGCATCGCCGAATGTTATGTCTCGGCGCACCCTAACGCGGGTCTACCAAACGAGTTTGGCGGTTACGACGAAACCCCAAAAGACATGGCCAGCGTTATCCAAGAATGGGCCCGTGAAGGCATGCTCAACATTATCGGCGGCTGCTGTGGTAGCACGCCCGAGCATATTAAGGTCATTCGCGAAGCCGTGGAACCGTTTGCACCACGGGTACTACCCGAGATCCCCGTCGCCTGCCGTTTATCGGGTTTGGAACCGCTCACTATCGACGCCCAAACCCTGTTTGTGAACGTGGGTGAACGTACCAACGTCACTGGCTCGGCTAAGTTCTTAAAGCTGATCAAAGAAGGCAAGTTCGAGCAGGCGCTCGATGTCGCCCGTGAACAGGTAGAAAGCGGCGCGCAGATCATCGACATCAACATGGACGAAGGCATGCTCGATGGCGTGGAGGTGATGCATAAGTTCTTAAATCTTATCGCCTCTGAGCCGGATATCAGCCGAGTGCCGATTATGATCGACTCCTCAAAGTGGGAGGTGATTGAAGCGGGTCTCAAATGTATTCAAGGCAAGGGTATTGTTAACTCTATCTCCTTGAAGGAAGGCGAAGAGAAGTTTATCGAGCAGGCAACCCTCGTTAAACGCTACGGCGCGGCGGCCATTATTATGGCGTTCGACGAGCAAGGCCAAGCCGATACAAAGGCACGCAAAGTCGAAATCTGTACCCGCGCCTACCGCGTGCTGGTCGATAAGGTCGGCTTTCCGCCCGAAGACATTATCTTCGACCCGAATATTTTCGCCATTGCCACGGGTATCGATGAGCACGATAACTATGCTGTCGATTTTATTGATGCCATTAAAGAGATTAAGGCCACCCTGCCCCACGCGATGATTTCAGGCGGGGTGTCGAACGTGTCGTTCTCGTTCCGCGGTAACAACCCAGTGCGTGAGGCGATTCACGCGGTATTCCTGTACCACGCGATTAAAGTCGGCATGGATATGGGGATTGTCAACGCGGGCCAGTTAGCGATTTTTGACGATATCGACCCAGAGCTTAAAGTACGGGTCGAGAACGTGGTGCTCAACCAGCCTTGCCCGGTTGAGGGTTCGAGCAATACCGAGCAATTGCTTGAGATTGCTGAAAAATTCCGTGGCGATGGCTCAAGTGCCGCCAAAAAAGAAGATTTAGAATGGCGCTCATGGCCAGTTAATCAACGTTTAGCCCATGCGCTGGTCAAAGGCATCACCGAATTTATCGACGAAGATACCGAAGCGGCGCGCCAACTCGCCTCCCGTCCGCTGGATGTGATCGAAGGCCCGCTGATGGACGGTATGAATATCGTCGGCGACCTGTTTGGCTCGGGTAAAATGTTCCTGCCACAGGTAGTCAAATCCGCGCGGGTGATGAAAAAGGCCGTGGCCTACCTCAATCCCTTTATTGAAAAAGAAAAAGTCGCAGGTCAGTCGAACGGTAAGATTTTGATGGTGACCGTAAAAGGCGATGTGCACGATATCGGCAAAAATATTGTTGGCGTGGTACTCGCCTGTAATGGCTTTGAAGTGTTCGATTTAGGCGTGATGGTGTCGGTAGAGCGCATTCTTGAGGCGGTGAAAGAACACAATATCGATATTATCGGCATGTCAGGGCTTATCACCCCAAGCCTTGATGAAATGGTGCATAACGTCAAAACCTTCCACCGTGAAGGGCTCACCATTCCGGCGATTATCGGCGGCGCAACCTGCTCGAAAATCCATACCGCGGTGAAGATTGCGCCCCATTATCCCCATGGCGCGATTTATATTGCCGACGCCTCCCGCGCCGTGCCCATGGTCAGCAAGCTAGTCAGCAATGAAACTCGCCAAGCAACCATTGATGAAACCTACGCCGACTATGACGATATGCGCACCAAGCGTTTATCCCAAGCTAAGCGTAAGGAAATCGTCTCGCTAGAGGCCGCCCGCGAAAACCGCTGCCAGCACGATTGGGCCAACTACACCCCGTTCACACCCAAGGTGCTCGGTCGCCAAGTGTTTGATGATTATCCATTAACCGACTTAGTAGACCGTATCGACTGGACCCCCTTCTTCCGCGCGTGGGAGTTGCATGGCCATTACCCTGAAATCTTAACCGACAAAGTAGTCGGCGTTGAGGCGCAGAAACTGTTCGCCGATGGTCAGGCGATGCTTAAAAAAATCATCGAAGAAAAGTGGCTCACCGCCAAGGGCGTGATTGGGCTGTTCCCCGCCAATACCGTCGGCTTCGATGATATTGAGCTATATACAGATGAGACTCGCACCGAGGTTGAGCTGACCACCCATCACCTGCGGATGCAGCTTGAGCGGGTGGGTAACGATAACTTCTGTCTGGCCGACTTTGTCGCGCCCAAAGACAGCGGCGTTGCCGACTATATGGGCGGCTTTGCGGTCACCGCAGGACATGGGATTGATGAGCATATCGCCCGCTTTGAGGCAAATCATGATGACTACAACGCCATTATGCTCAAGTGTTTAGCCGACCGTTTAGCCGAAGCCTTTGCCGAGCGGATGCACGAGCGCGTACGTAAAGAGTTTTGGGGTTATGCCGCCGATGAGCAGCTCGATAACGAAGCCTTAATTCGTGAGAAATACAAAGGCATACGCCCAGCACCGGGTTACCCCGCTTGCCCGGATCACACCGAAAAAGGCCTGTTGTGGGAACTGTTAAAGCCGAATGAAACCATCGACTTAAACATTACCGAAAGCTACGCCATGTTCCCTACCGCCGCAGTATCTGGCTGGTACTTTGCCCACCCGAAATCCCGCTACTTTGGCGTGAGTAATATTGGCCGCGATCAGGTGGAGGATTACGCGAAGCGTAAGGGGATGACAGTCGCCGAAACGGAAAAGTGGCTAGCGCCAGTGCTTGACTATGACCCTGAGTAGGGAGTGATCCTGACTGATTTTTAGAAATAGTCAGGATCGGACTTACGCTAACGCGGTTTGAAAAGCTGATTCAAACTTCGTTTGAATAAAGCGTTAAAGTCGTGGGGCTTCACCCCACACCCGACCAAGGAGGACTGCTCGTCCTATCCTCCTTGGATGCTCCAAGACGCCCCTAGCGAAGTTACATGCATTAGTGAGTGGCTTCGTGCTTATTCGAAAATCGCTAACGCTTCCGATGGGGCGTCCCTTCCCCCCGAAAGCTACGCAGACGTCCTGTCTGCGTCACGCGATTTCCTTCAACGCCCTTCAGCAACTTCGCAGGGGATTGGTGAACTTCTGTGGCATTAGAGTTAACTTTTCACCTTTAAAGAGTTATGCGTTTCCTATCTCTTAGCCAATTTAACAATGGGTAGCTTGTTAAACCTTTCAAACACTACGCCACGCGGCTCTTACCTCTGCAAATTCATTTGTTGTCTCACTAATTTGACGCCAATAATCAATCACTGATGTAGATTTGATCTCAAGATTTGGCAAATGGACAGCAAACTCAGAAGCTAATGTCACAACCACTTTCCTTAACTCTATTTTTTCATTGAAAGTGAGGTTTAAGCGCTCACTGTCATAACAACTTTCATCCTTTAATCGTTCGATAAGTTTTAAGGCTGCAAATTGCAGTTTCGGTGGCAATTTTTCTTTCATCTCGCGAACTAACCTGATAACAATCCACAAGCTTTGAATTAAAGTTTTACTGCGATCCCAAAGGAGAATTTGGCATAGTAGCAATACGGCTTCTGATTGAAGCCCTTTCAAATCTTTCTGGATAATCAGTAATATGGCCTTTAAAGCATCAACTACCTTCTGGTAGTCTGAACTCTGACTCGCATCGGTTATTCGCGCCAATAAAAAATCAGATTCAATATCAACAATATGACAGCAAGCCGCTTGAGCTTCCAACGTATTTAATTTTTGATCTCGCATTTCGTCGAGTAGTCTTAATAAATCCATTTTTGTTGTGCTTGACGCTCGGTTATTAAGAGTTGGTCCAATAACAATGGCTAACACCGCTGAAATCCGCTGCAATCTGGAATGAAACTCCTTATCCCCACCAAAAATACTGGATTCTCTAGGTTTTGAATTTCGTTCATTATCTAACCTATTTTTGTCTGAATCCCACCAATTCATTAATTGCTTTAAAAGCTTATTGGCCTCTTGAATAGTCCAGAACGGCTTTCCTTTTCTTTCGACTGAAGTTAACTGCGCAGAGCCGAGCAATTCATCAATTTCCTCCGAATGGCCATTTGTAATAGTGAAGCCAGTTTCTCCAGATTTTTGAACAGGGAATGCAAGCGAACTGAGATAACTCCTATACTGCTGTTCTTGCTCTTCTGTCGTAGGTAGATATTCTAGAAAAACAAATTTGTAGAACAGCTCGCATTTGGGTAATCCAAATGGATCTGCCTGCTTCCAACATGCCTCTGCAAACTGCTCAATTTGGTTTTCGGATAATGCACCAATCTCAAGCAAAAACATAAGAGTACTGACAGCCCAATCTCTCAAACTTGAATTGTCTGAAGCCACATCTCGTAGCAAATAGTCAATTTCAGGTTGGATTTCAGTCAAGTCAGTGGTGGAAATTCCTTGTCTTCTCGTCAGCCCTACAATCTTTAACAAAGGTAGAAATTCATTCTTGGTTCGAAAATCTAAATCTCTAGGTTGCTTAATTTTGAGAATGACGGGTAGGAATCGAGAAAGCTCAGTGTTTGTAAGTGAATCGAGAAATCGCTTCGATAGGTTCTTCACCCCGCCATAATTTGATTTATATGGTGACTGGTAGATGAAATCTATCAAAGAAAGTACCTCTGACTTCACAGCGGCACTGCACTTGCAACATAATCTTGAAATTACCTCGGGTAGAATTAACGCTAGACTCTGCTCAAAGGTCTTTTTCTCTAACGTATAATCTGATGAACTGGGCTGATAACTTTTTAGAATCTTTGTGAAACGTAAGATCAGTTGATCGCAGTACTCAACCGTTAATCGAAACACAGATTCCCGATTGAAAAGCTCATCAACCACTTTTGGTTCTCCAGACCTCAACATGGTAATTAGCGCCCAAGTTGATGAGTACTTCGCGATACGGGGAAGTGTTGCGATAAATGTGTTTTTAACGAACGTCGTATTTGATACACGACATGGTAAACCAATATCCTCAGCAAACCGCAAAAACGCATAGGCATTCAGCGCATCTAAGTCATCGGTTCCAAAATTTGATGAGGTATTTTTTCTACCCAGATCGAAAGCATCCTTTTCAACTACTTGCTGCTGGATATCGACAGGTTTTCCCAACATTAACTCAAACAACTTCAGTTCCGCCCAAGGGTCGCAACAAACAGCTTTTAGTTCATCCCATCGTTGATTGCGATGCTTTTCGTTTAACTCTGTTTGTTCATTTCGGTCACTACGTTCTCTCCATCCAAGCAAAGCCTCAGGTATCCATCTGCAATGAACCATTTGATAAGCCTCATCTGATTCTGACTGATAGGAAACTCCAGCTATTGTATTCTTTGCTTGCTCTTTGGTATCGAAAAGCGCTTGCAGTAGGCCATCACCGAGTTCAAAACTTTTATCCTGCATCGTTAATTGGTAAAGCAAACCTAATTCGGCTGCTGCACAAAAACGAATACTTTGCCAATACGGCTTTGACAACGCAGGCTGCCATAGCGCTAGCTGCTCTCGGGCACCACTAAAATTCAGCTGGAAGAACTGAAACAAGTAACTTTGATAATGCAAAAACTCATTCTGTTCATCGGAAAGATAATTTCGCAGCGAATCAATTCTATTGAATAATATTTGCCAATTGTCTTGTTGATCATCTTCTCGATAAAAGCGCAACAAAGCACAGGCGAGTTCTAACCATGCGACCCGAATCGCTGGCCAATCCAAATACTGAAATTCTGGGAGTTCTTGGGTTACTTCATAATCTGTTGAATATGACGTTGAAGGAAATGGCCAATACTTTTTCAATACAGCTTCAACTTTCTCAGCAATATCGTCAAAAAGTGGCAATAAACATCGGTCTAAACGCCAAACCAATTCAAATAAAAACAGTAGGTCATTACCACTTTTAGTACTTTTGGCATCTTCGGTAAAATCAACTTTCGCCCAAGAACGAGTACAACTTAAAAGATTTTCTCTCTTACTTTGAGGTAACACACGCCAACCCGGATATGCCAAGCGCTGAGAGCTCCAAGCAGCAATTCTGCTTGTAAAATCACTCTCTTTGACAAGAAAATTCTCTGGTCTAGCGTAATCCGGTTTAGGCCAATCCAAGCTATATGGATTACGGCCTTTCATGAAATTGAAAAAACGCTCAATGGCTGCTGCGTGATCACCCACCGCAAAACCGTTGCAAAGAGTCATATCAACAACAATTATCTGTCTCTTGGCCAACACAGCCTGTTGGGCTACAGATATTTTACCAGTCGCAATTAAATAAATCGGTTGGCATTGATCGCCGCCAAGCTGGTCACGAATCCAGCCTATCCAATGCAGAAAGTTTGGATCGTCTCCTGAAAAGCCAATCAAACAGAGGGTGTTCTCTAATAGAGCCTGCCGAACCGTATTTACAAAAGGCGCTCGTTTTTGCGGGTATTCTCGGTAATCTTCTTCTGTAATAACAAAAGGACGATGACTGGGGAAACTGCCATGTAATTTGATAATCCTAGGTTTCTTTTGGAAAGCCAAATCATCTTGGTGAAAAACTGTAGAGTAACGACGACTGATTACCTTTCTTTGTGCTCGCTCGAGTAAAGTATCGTAATTAGTGGTAAGGACGTCAGCCCAAGGTAATTCTAAGAGCGTTTCATGCAACACTGATGGGTCTACAGTGTTATCGGGAATATGTTGCATTAAAACCGCATCGAGCGCTGGACGCTTTATTACGGCTTCTGCATCTTCAGCCACTTTTAATAAGCTTAGATAGGATTTTTCGTTCGTATCAGGCCTTCTGCCGTGAGCTTTTTCAAAGAGAATGTCACCCAATTCAAACCAACTTGGATACTTGGCACTGGCGTTTTTGCTAAACCCAGCACCTACCATAACAACGGCTCTGTCACTCCAAAGCCGTTCTGCGATCTGCTCCAAATGCGCTCTAATCGTTTCAGGAAAGTTATCTTGCTTGTTTTTAGCCATTTGCAAACACCATTTTAAAAAGATCGGACAGGCACATTTTTATGCCCTAACAATCGACCAATAACACCTGAGCCGAAGGAGTACACCATCCCCTCGGAGTTGCCGCAGGGCGAATAGGCAAATTGCGTGAGTCTCGCCATGGTCGTTATCGTGCATCCATACACGTCACGACATTCAGGCATCCTGCCTATCAGATGGCGAGCTAGCTTTCGCAGGTGCAGGGACGCATCCTTCGAAAGCGATAGCAAATTTGCCAATGAGCACAAGGGGCTTTCAACTCCGTTAAGGGCGGCAAGGGAGATCCAAGAGGGAATTGCTGTTGCTCCCCTCTTGGTCGACTCTTGTTTAAAAATTAGGGGTGAAGCCCCACAACTTTTATTTATGCTAAAAATTTCGACTACTTTATTTCGAAAGTACCAATTCACCAGAGTCATACGCCTTATCAAATTCTGCTTTGGCATCGGCTTTATGGTTTAGGCAGTTAACCATATGTTCATCTGACTTATAGTTTTTGCAGTCTTCGGGGACGATATAATATTTGCGCCATGCTTCGGCTTTGCGTATACGTGCGGCTTCGTTTTGCTGAGCGATACGTTGCTGTTCCGCAGCCTGTTGCATTGCAATTTGTTGCTTTTGATATTCAGCAAGCTGACGCTCTTTTACAGCTTGTTGATGAGCTTTTTCTCGCTGTTGTTGCTGTAGCGCGATTTCGTTTATTTCTTGCTTAACCCGATATTCGACATAGCTTAGATAGCCAATTCGCACTAACAAAGTGACCAAACCCGCTAACAAGATCCCTAAGGTAATTTGTAAAACTGATTTCATTCCAAAATCCATTTCTATTCCGAACAGCTCTTTTCATCAGAAAACATAAATACTACGGGATACACCAGAACTGGCATTGTTGCACCAGTGACGTTGAGAAAAATGGGCAGGTCATAGTAATACTAACCTGCCATTCCTGTGCTTTACATTCCATGAGTCATTTCTGGTTATTTAGCAAACTTGCATCCACTGTTTAGCAATTAGAGCTTTAACAATTAAAGAATGTAGCATAATCAGTTTAATCTAAACTCTATTGCACCAATATCAATGACTTTTGTTCCATTGTTATCACCGTCAATTGGTCTTGCTACACCATATAGATCGACATCTACTTTCAAGGGCGCACCTGCATCGATTGCTGGTGAGTTACTAAAAGGATATCCATTACTATCAAGCAAAGGATCAGCAAAAAGAGTATTCACCTCAACTTGTTGATCCTGCATATCTATATACAAGCTATTAACTTCATTGACTAAATTGTTATTCAAGCTAATGCTAGATTCTGGAGTAAAACTATACAAAGTACTAGCATAAGAAGCATTATCAATTAACGATCTGGATTTTGAAACGATATTGTTATCGATTGATATTTTATAATATGGCTCATTAACCCCATGATAAATAAGCTTCACCACAGATTCTAAACCCAAAAATGTATTATTATAAACTTCTAACTCAGAGGACATACTTGCATTGATAAGCTGACATCCAAAATATAAATCAGGCGCATCAAAAAGATTACCAAAATATATATTATTGACTAGTCTAGTCTTAGTGTTTTGTGCAACAGCATAATTACCGCTTTCAATCCTAGGGCAATGGTAATCATCATCCAAATTACTAGATACGTAACCATTATCGAGAGCCTTACCTATCAATATATTTTGTTCAAAAAGCATTTCACCACTATTTAAAACGTATACTGAACTGAGGTTGCTTGGTGTACCATCGAATAAATTACGTGTAATAGTACCTCCACTACTCCCTACCTTTATATAGTGATTAGCCAAGGTAAAACCATTTAAACTACTGTTTTTATCAATAATTAAACTTGGTTGCCAAAATGAAGTTTCACCGCTATAAAGCTTAGCACCTTTAGATTCAGCTTCTAATAGGGTTTGCTTTTTAGATAAATCTAAATCACCAATATAAATTCCTGCCGAGACATTAACTTTTTCACCATCGGCCGCCATATCAATCTGTTTTTGTAATGCTTCTGTAGATTGACCAACCACTATTGGAAATGGTATTGAAGATAACACTTTATCACCAGTTATAGAACTGAGTGAATTGAATACTAACTTTCCTTCCCCTTGACTATCTCCCCTAATATCAAGTGTAAAACTATAAGCCTGTTGATAGTCTTTAAAAACAATTTCGTTTCCAACCAAACAATTATACTTTTCATGACTATTAACACATTCGGCACTTAATAATGTGATATGTTCAGGTATGTCTAGTCTAATTTTGTTGCCAGTTACAGTGTCAAAGCCACCAAATTTAGATTCTTGTTGATGAATTATAAATGCTAACTTTTGTGAAGTATCAACTAACTCCATCATGTACTCTTGACGGTTATCAATCCACAATCGATAAGATACATCAGCAGCATGTCTTGCTACATCAATCGTTGCTTGGTTATTCGACAAATCCTCATCATGTCCAAGATGCTGTATTTTTGCAGTGATAACACTCTTAATCTCTGATCCATTAGCTGAGTCAGCATTTAAATAGATCTCTTGAACAGCTTTATATCCTGGAGATATATTATCCCATTTACAGGTCAGTTCGAGTAGATTATCTGATAAAGTACAAAAATTTGAATGAGCATAACTATCGCTATCAAAATAAATCGGAAGAGATGTTGAGTAGGTCGTCAACACTGTTCCGCTGTCAGTTGATTTTACATCACTTTCGACTTCAGCTTTTACGATAATTTTTTTAGAATAGCCTTGGGTTTCATGGGATAAAGTAACTCCGAGATCAGCAATTTTAGGAAGTATTTTTTTATCGTTAGGATGACCAAAAGATAAGAACTCTTGCAAATTAGTAAAACCATCACCATCTAAATCTTGAGTTGCATCCAAAGCCGATGTTGGATTTAAACCAAAAGCTAACTCCCAACCATCAGTTATTCCATCGTTATCTGTATCCTCAAATGAGGTCAATATGGAGGGTTTATAGTATTCCTTTAAAAAAGCATATTCTTTATTTACCATGCCACTATGTAGCATAATTTTATAATAGGTATAATTAGAGTTTACGTTTCCTCTTAACTCCTTATAGAATTCAACTGAAAATGTAGCTTGGCTACTGTTACTTCCCCTAACAACAAACTCACCACTTTCTTCATAGGCATGTACCATAGTGTTAAGTTTAAATAATTCATTCGTTTGGACATCCCAGAACCCTAAAGATGAATCGAATACGCGACCTTGTATCCTAAAACCATCATTTCCACATAAAACCATCTCATTACCAGTTCTAATATATTTAAAATTTGAAAATAAGATTTGTTTTTTATTATTAACATCTGAAAAAATTAAATTATATGTTGCTTCAGTTTTTGCACAAGTTAAGTCCTGCTCTACATATTGTGCAGTACCAGCAAGTAAACTGTGACCTAAAGTACCTTTTACATCAACATCCTCAAAAATCACGGTACTATCAATAAGTATTCCATCGGTGGAAAATCGGTTTGCTCTCACAGTAGCTTTACCGTTAGTTGTCATACCATCTTCAACGCAATTAGTGAAAGCAATATTTTTTTCTTTATCTGAGCTTCCATTCGAAATTTTAATCGTTCCACCACCAGAGCAAGTCGAACCCAGTTCGCCACTTTGATCGTTATAGTCCGGTAGTAATTCAGGAATGAGTGTAAAGATGTACTTGTACACTTGGCCTAATGTTTCTGTATTCAATGGAGCTGCAGACTCAATACCTGCATATTGGTCTTTAATATTGATAAATTTAGACAAGGGATCTTTGGTGACAGGAGGTGGGGTAGGTGTTTCTGCTGAAGAATCTCCACCACCGCCACCACATGCTGAAAGACATAAACACAAAAGGGGTACAAGTGCATATTTCATATCATAACATCCATTTATTTGATTTTATTAAATTATTTAAAATATTCGGATAGGTATAACTTTCATTGTTTATAACTGACACTGAGGTTAAAAAAATTGGACAGGCACTTTTATGCCTTAACAATCGACCTATAACACCTGAGCCGAAGGAATACACCACCCCCTCGGAGTTGCCGCAGGGCATTTGCGTTCGTTGCGTGAGCGAGGCATGGATGCCGAGATAGCGTCAGTCGAATCAGGGACGAGCGTCTGACGCGATAGCATAAGAACGCTTAATGCCCAAGGGGCTTTCAACTCCGTTAGGGGCGGCAAGGGAGATCCAAGAGGGAATTGCTGTTGATCCCCTCTTGGTCGGGTGTGGGTTGAAGACCCACGACCTTGATTCACCTCGGCCGAAAGGCCGCTAAATAACCAGTTCACTACTTTGTGAACCGACAAAAATCTTTCCATGGCTACCGCACTTGGCCAACACCCATTAGCCAAGGGATTGCACTGCTGTAATGCTTTTATAGAATCTAGAATCTAGAATCTAGAATCTAGAATCTAGAATCTAGAATCTAGAACCTAGCACCTAGCACCTAGCACCTAGCACCTAGCACCTAGAGACTTATCGCATATTGTTCAGGAGGTGTTCTTGCGAAATAAAGATACATCTTCCTGATGCAAGTGAACTGAATCGAGGTCACGATTAAGTTTCATCCTTGTTAAAAACCTAAGATAACGTTGTGCTGAACATCTGTCTACCACTTTCACATTACAAATTAGATAGTTAAGTGATGACTTAAGTTTATTTGAATGGATGCAGATTTACTCAAGCCCACCAAAAACCAAGGGGCCCGTGGGCCCCTGGTTGATAGCGTGTAAAAGTGCCTTATGCCGTAGCTAACAAAGGCTGATTTTTCGTTTTACGCAGATGATAAGCAGTGAAGAGCACAAACCACAGGGCGCTTACGGCAAATCCAGCTAAGGTTGAATGCATAATCCCCATGGCCAAATAGCCTAAGGTGGCGCCAAAGGCGATGGCTAACGCATAGGGTAGCTGGGTCATCACATGGTCAATATGGTGGCAACCTGCCCCCGTGGCCGACAAAATACTGGTGCTGGAAATCGGCGAGCTATGATCGCCAAACACTGAGCCCGCAAGCACTGCGGCAAGCATAGGCAGCATTAATGCGATATCGCTGGCTGCGGCCATGTCGCCAGCCAGTGGCAACATAATACCAAAGGTGCCCCAACTGGTTCCGGTGGCAAATGCCATGGCGCAGGACAACACAAACACCACCGCAGGCAACACTTCCATTGGCAAGTTACCGTTGGCGAGGGAGGCCAGATATTTGCCAGTCTCAACATCGCGAACAACCGCACCAATCGCCCATGCAAATAGCAAGATATTGATCGCAGGTAGCATGGCCATCACTCCTTGCGGGGCGGCTTTAAGCCAGTTTTTAGCGCCCAATTTTAACCGCAGCGCAAGCACAATTGACACCGCCAAGCTGCACAGCGCGCCATACACTAGCGAGGAGCCCACATTGGTGTTTTCAAAGGAGCCAAGTACGCTAAATGGCAGCCCTTTTTCATCCAACACTGCCGCACCAGAGGAAATCATAAAATACACGGTCGCGCCTGTGAGGGTTAGGATCGGCAATACCATATCGATCATGCCACCGTTACTTTCTTCAGGGCTTTCCATATCTAAGCCGATTGGACGAGGCTTAGACGGATCCCAAAGCTTCCCCTCCAGCGCCCATGCTTCATGTTTACGCATCGGGCCGATATCCATTTGAAAGATAATCACCACCAACACCATCAACAGGGTAAACACGGCATAGAGATTCATCGGGATCATCTCAACAAAGGCTGAGATTGGACTTTGCTCGCTAATGCCGTGGGCGGCCATAATGCCACCGATAAGCGCGATAATATAAGCGCCCCAAGAAGAAATGGGCATCAATACGCACACGGGCGCAGCGGTAGAATCTAAAAGATAAGCCAGTTTGGCGCGGGAGATTTGAAAGCGATCGGTCACCGGACGGCAAATAGCGCCAACCGACAAACTATGAAAAAAGTCGTCAATAAAAAACGCAAACACCATCACACCAGTTAAGCCTTTTGCGCCGCGACGGGTCTTAGCGCGCTTAGCTGCCCACTCGGCAAAGGCGCGGGTGGCGCCAGAAACCGTCATCAGACTAATGAGTCCACCAAGCAGTAACATAAACAGCAACATATTGATATTGTCGCGATTAAGTGCGCCATCGACCCAAAAAATCTTCAGCACGGTATTGAACATATAGTGCAATGAATCAAGGGGAGAAAACTGATTGAGTAACAAACTGCCGGCCACAATCCCTACGCCAAGGGATAACAGTACGCGACGAGTGATGATCGCCAAGGCGACGGCTAACAAAGGGGGAAGTACTGACCAACCTGAGTCAGCAAAATGACTAATGTCCATGATCTCTTTTCACCAAAAAACGGGTGGAGATCTACCGAGAGGATAAAGAAACAAAACCTATAGGGAGGTATTACTCCTCAGCCCCTTCAGGTAGCGCTCCATAGTGGATGACTATGGCAGTCTTGCACCTATTTGATGCAAAACCAGCAGCTCGGTTTGATGACCTGGCTACTTCGGCGCTGACTCCTTTCCTTGTACATCTGCGGCATCACCCTCCGCACAAGTAGTCATAGGCAGCGCGCCTCTACTTAAAGGTATTCGAGCGGGCATTCTAGCGAGATGGGAACTGATAGCAAGTATTTTGATCCCACTCGCGTATAAAACAATGAATCACCTACAAGTTGGTAACACAAGAAACATCCACCTTTCAAGCGTTGCAATAGCGCTAAATGGACTTATACGAGTAAATGTTTACCAAAAAAATCTAAGGTTCTTGTCCATGCGAGCTCAGCCGTTGGCTCATCATAACGGGCGGTGGAGTCATTATGGAAACCGTGATTCACATTCGGGTAAAGATAAGCGACGTAATCGGCTTTATTAGCCTTTAGCAGGGCTTCATACTCGGCCCATGTATCGTTAATCCGTTGATCTAATGCGGCAAATTGCAACATCAACGGGCCTTTCACACGGCTGCGCAGCTCAGTTGCTGCGGGTGTGCCATAATAAGGCACGCCTGCCGCAAGCTCATCGGGAATGGTGGCGGCGAGCATATTGACGATATAACCACCAAAGCAAAATCCGACAGCACCGAGTTTGCCATTACTCTGCGGGTGCGCCCTTAAAAAACGCGCGGCGGCGATAAAATCCTGCTCGATTTTGGCTCTATCAAGGCTCGCTTGCATGGCGCGACCCGCATCATCATTACCAGGATATCCACCAAGGCTGTAAAGCGCATCGGGGGCAAAGGCGATATAGCCCTTGGCCGCTAAGCGGCGGGCAACATCTTCGATATAGGGATTTAAGCCTCGGTTCTCGTGCACCACCAATACCACAGGGGCTTTTTTACTGAGATCTAAGGTCTTAGGATCGCCCGCCTTTTGGCCTGGGATCAGCAACGCGTTTGGCAAGACTAAATAACCGCGACCTTCACCATAACCATCGGGGGATGGAAATTTCACATAACTGGCTTGAATGCTGGGATCGTTAAAGGAGACTTGCTCGGCTAAGGCGTAATTAGGCATTAGTGCGCCCGTCAGCGTGGTCATGGTAAAACCCAGTGCCACTAAACCTGCGAGGCGAGCCATAAACTCACGGCGGTCGATAATGCCGTGGGCATATTCGTCATACCAGTCAAAGGCTTCCTGAGGAATGACAGGGAAAGGTGGTGTGGTTAGTTCTGGCTTATGATCTGGGCTCATCGTTCTTTCTCCATTTAACAAGCTAACCACTGGTTTATATTCCCTAGCTTGTGAGTTATCTAGCGGCCTTACCAAGAGTAAAGGATGAGAGCTTGTCAGGGCAATTAGCTTTATGCCGCACCTTTAATAATTCTCCACTCATCAATAGCCAATTTATGGTTGATCATGCGCCCAAATTGGCGTGAGCTTTTTATTCCCTAGGGGCATTTTTGTGTATAATGTCGCCAAACAACATATTAATATCATTACATTTCAATAACATAAGTTACCAATGGAGTTCAAATGGCTATAGGGATATGCAGGGTACTTTGTACCACTGTCACGCTCACGCTTGGGTTAACGGCTTGCGATAATCAGGTTTCTGATAAGTCAGCAAGTATTCCCGCTTCGCGCGAGTATCAGATTATTTCTACTTCACACCTCAACGATAGTTTCGAAACTCGTAAAGTGTTGCAGGCACGATTGCTGCTGGATTACCAGTTACAAGATACAGAAGGTAAGACGGCCAGCTTAACCACACCACTAACCCATAATGCCCGCTTTTTTATCCAACCTAACCTGCTGCAAATTAGCGATTATGGCATGCCGATCCCAGTGAGTAATATCGACCCAAAAGCCAAATCCAATGAAATCGCTCAGTTGGTTAAAGATGGCTTTAATGTGGAATTTAACAATGGTGAAGTCCGCCAATTAACCCCCATTGCCAAGATGGATCAAAAAGATATCAAGGAGTTATTTGAGCGCTGGCAAAATCTTAATAACTTGTTTAAACAAGCCCCAACCTTGCCTGTGGCGCTTGAGCCTCGCGTCGGTTACAGCACAAGCGCCCCGATGGATGGGCGCTTAACTTGGACGGTTGAGCAGGTCAGTGAAGATAAATTAATCGCCGTGTTACAAGGTGAAAAAGGCAAGTATAAGGCCTATGGCAAGTTCGAAGTTAACCGTAAAACCGGTTGGTTAGAGAGCATGGCGTTTTTTCAACGGGAAGAGCGCCAAGGCAGTACTTTCACCCACCGTACCCTGATGGCGCCTAAGGATAGGCCGTATATCATGAGCACGCTTTGGCATGCCGATGATAGCTTTGATGCTGAGCGCGATAGGGATGATCGGCAAAAGGAGCTATACCGCATTAGCGAGGTACCGCAGGAGTATCGCCCCAATAATGAGGCATTTATAAAATCCTTATTACCAGACCAACAAGGTATTTTAGATAATGTTGGCCCTTGGGGTACTGATACCCCTGAAGATCTGCAATTACGCTTTGTCCACAATATGAGCCCGCAATATGTGGAAGCCGATGTACGTTATGAGGACTTAAGCGCTTTTGATGCTAACGGTAAACCGATTGATATTCACTTCTGGCAGCACGGTAAAGGTTGGGCGAGGAATTATAATCCCTCGATTGAATCTGCAACCGATATTATTGCGACGGGGTGGGATAACACTGCGAATAAACTCAAGCAGATAGACCATATTAATGCCAAGCTAACGCTTATCCCACAGACGAATAAGATCGTCGAAAAGTCGTGGGATGAATTGCTGGCAACACCTTACACCTTTGGCGATGCCAGCCTAACAATCCAAGTGCTCGATGCCGAGGCGAAACTGTTTAAAGTCATATCAAAACAGAGTGAGGATCAGAGTATTAATCTGCCTTTCCAACAGTTTAAAGGCATGATCGCAGATGCCCGTCGCGAAGGTAATTATCCCTCCTGGTTAACGGCGACGGAAAAGGAGCTGCTAGAACAATTAATTGGAGCCGATGAGAGCCATCACCTCACCAGCAACGCACTCTTACTCAAGCTCGATGAGACCCCAAAAACCGTGGTGTTAATCGAGAAACAACCCCAGCCGGAGTTGACTCAAACCAAGACGATTCGCTTTGTACAATTTACCGAGTACAACAAAAATCTGGCGAATCCTCCCACCGAGTTTGGTAACGCCAGCCTAGGTAGCTTCACCAATCCGACGCTAGATAGCGCTCAAAATGAGGTCAATACGATCCAAGGGATAAAACCTGTGTCTGACAATGGTCATAATCTGTATATTCCCATGTCAGCGGCTTTGGCGACCGCCTGTAAACCTGAAATAGAACAGGGTTTTAATGAGGGTAAAAATCCCGTCACTTGGCAGTTTATTCCCAATGCCCTAAGCGGCAGTGCCTATATGTTGATGACTCCGGATCATGTGCGGCAGTTTTTCTACGATAAACAGATCAAGGGTAAGATCCGTTGCCAAGGTGATATCCATTGGCAGCCTTTAGAATTGGCCGCGACAGACCGCCCTTGGTTAATCGATTTACACTCTTGGCTGATGCAAACGGGATATGGCAATGAGCCGAGTAGCTATCTTAACAATTACTTTAAGGTCGAAGATGCCCAAGGCAATCTGTTAACCATTCGACTCCCCGAAAATACTCAGCAGCCGATTAACGAAGTGCTAGTCGATGGGCGCTATTTAAGTGTTGCAGGCCCCGCCGCCAAGGTGAGTTATATGACGATCGCCAAAGAACCCAGCGATATCCCCTATGAATTCACCTTTAAACCTTTGCCATAAAAAGGAGCTGTTATGCGTCTACTTACCGTAAAACTGCTCCTAGGAGCACTCGTACTTATCAGCTCCCATGCCAGTGCACAAAAGGTGTTACTCGATGCCCATTGGAAGGTTGTCAAAGATGAAAAACAGGCTCAGTACTATCTAAAACAATTGACCGAAGTGATCGACGGCCATTATAAGGCTGAGGTTTATTACAAAAACAAAGATATGCTTTTTTGCGCCAGTGCCCTCGCCGATAACAACATAGGTAAAAAACTCACCAGCGAACAATTTCGCGGTGCATATCAATGTTACTTTGAGGATGGCAAGCCGTACGAGCAAGGCTTTCGTAACGAGCAAGGCCAACTTCATGGCTTGCTTAAAAAATACATTGCCACCGGCCAACTGTATGTTGAATCGCACTATGAAAATGGTGTGAAACAAGGTCTCGAAACGGGTTATTGGAATGGCGGCAATATCCGCTACAAAACCACCTTTAAAGATGGCCAAGAAGTCGGCATCAGCGAACATTTTGGCCCCGAAGGTGAAGTCACCGCCAAGATCTGCAATGACCCAACCTGCGTGAGTCAATATTTTAATCTTGGCAAACTTAACCGTGAAGAACATCGCGTTGATGGTCTATTGCAAGGTACTGAGACTACTTGGGGCCTAAATGGGCAAGTCATCTCGACCCAAGAGTATGTTAAAGACAAAAGACACGGTGACTATTTTGAGTATTTTGACAATGGCAACGTCAAACGCCATTACCAATATCAAGCTGATTATAAGGTTGGTGAGCAACTAACTTACTATGAGAATGGTCAGATCCAATTAAAGGAACTGACTAACGATAAAGGTGATGCCCTCCAAGCCATTGAATACGATGAACAAGGGCAAATTAAAAAAACCACCGACAGCAAATACCAAGGTAATCGTTGGGTTTATCGTAAACAGCAGCGCTTTAGTAAAGGCCAACTGATTGAGAGCACAGAAAACGATCTACTCAAAAACTGGTCACTTAGCGAAGACTACGAGCAAGGCGAATTAGTGAATCGTCGCGAGGAACTCGATAAAAAATTAACTGGCTTGTATGTCGAATCCGTCAAGAGCCGTAGTGGTACAGACGTTATCACCCGCGAGCATTTTAACGCAGGCAAGCGTGAAGGCCCCTATGAAATGGTGAAATTCGACCATGAAACGGGTAAGCGTTGGGTAGCTGAACAGGGTCAATATACCAATGACAAGCCCTCGGGCAAATGGAAGAAGCAGCAAGAAGATGCCAGCCTCACCTTTAGCTATGATGACAATGGTGAACTCCATGGCGAGTTTCGTAATGAAACAAGTTCAGGGCAACTGCTTGAATTAATAAACTTTAACCATGGCAACCCCGACGGCTTAGTGCAACGTTATGCCAACAATGGTCAACTGTATGAAAAAGGCGTATACCGCAATGGTCAACAGGATGGCGATTGGATATTTACCGATGGTGAGTACGGTTTCCGCCCAATACCCAACCCTGAAAGACGTTATTGGTATGGTCGCTTCGATCAAGGTAAACAAGTCGGCCATTGGGAACTGCGCTCATCTGAAGATTATGTGCTTCAAATCGCCAATTATGACGAGCTGGGCAGGCTTGATGGTAAGCAATACGAGTTTGAGGAGCATGGCTGGATAGAGGTGATTAATCGCTACAATCATGGGCAGTTTTTGAATCAGGAAACACCGCCGCCGGTGGTGACTCCTGACCCTGTTTTCTCAACGTTTTAGCTTAATCAATTAACGTAAACCTTGGCGCAGGGCACTGCATTATGTCCTGCGCCAAAGACATAAATTCAACAGAGTAATTATATAGGCCGCAAAGGCGCTGCCTTAAGACCCAGAGCAAGGAATCAGCATGTTCTATACGCCATTTCGCTTTATCAGCCTCGCGACTGCCGCAGCCAGCCTAGTCAGTGTCCATGCTCTGGCAGCGCAAAATCTATCTTCCATGATGGTCGAAATCCGCCAGCAGAACGGGATCCCAAGCTATTACAATCTCGCCACGGGTATGCCGTTAAATGGCGATATCGCCATCGTTCGCGATAACCAAGGCTATACCTTAGGGCAATTTTCTCAGGGAATACCTAATGGGAAATGGCAAGTATTTCATACTAATAACAGCAGAATCGTTGAAGGTAATTACCAACAGGGCTACCAAGATGGTACTTGGCGGCTGTTCGACTTAGATGGCACGATAACCGAAGAACAACAATTTGCTAAGGGCGTCCCCGTTGGCGAATGGAAAGAATTTAGCCCCAACGGCCATGTTAACCAAAGCACTGTCTACCAAAATGGCCAAAAATCCCAAGTTAAGCGCTTCTTCCCCAGCGGTAAATTGCAGGCACAAGAAAGTTATCTTGATAACCTGCGCCATGGTAAATGGGAAAGCTTTTATGAAAACGGCACCCTCTCCCAAAGCCAAACCTACGCCAATAACCAACTCACTGGCCCCTATCTTGAACAAAACTCCGAAGGCCAAGTGGTCGTAAGCGGCCGATTTGATGCTGATGGTCGTCGCCAAGGGTTATGGGAAACCTTTTTCGATGACGGCACCAAAGCCAGTGCCAGCCAATTTAATCTTGATAAACTTGAGGGTGAAGAACGCACCTTTTATCCCAGTGGTGAACTGGCGAGCCTGTGCCACTATCAAGCGGGGCTGCGCCACGGTAAGTGCCAGCAATTTAATGAACTGGGCAAACTCCAAGTCGAAGAGCAATACCTCAACGATGTGTTAGAGGGACGCCAGCAGTACTTTAGCCTTGAGGGCGTACTGACCAGCGATTTGAACTACAAGCAGGATATGCTCGCAGGCGTGCAAAAGTACTTTCACCCTAATGGCCAACTTAAAGAACTGCGCACCTACCAGGACTCGCAACTGGCTGATAATGGTCAATATCCGTTGCACGGCCCTTCTGAGCGATATGATGCGGACGGTAATCTTATCGAAAAAAGCGGCTACAACATGGGCTTAAAGGATGGATTATTTGAGCGCTATAACGGCGGCAAACTGCAAACCGCAGAGGTATGGAAGCTAGGTCAACGTGACGGAGAATTTCGCCGTTACCACACCAATGGCCAGCTCCGCAGCTTAGATGTTTATGTGGATGGCAAACTCACCGGCCGCTCCGAATCCTTTTACCAAGATGGCACAGTCAATGAGCGCGGCGAGCGTATCGAGGGCGCTTGGGTCGGTAAATACGAGTCTTTTTATGATAATGGCAAACCGAAAGAACTTGCTCACTATGCCCGCAGCAAAGCGGATAACAGCAATAGTTATCCCCTCGACGGCCACTTTAGCCGTTGGTACTACAATGGCGACCTTAATGAAGAAGGCGAATATAAAGCAGGCTTAAAAGAAGGCCTTTGGGTCCAATATGCTTCTGGCCTTAAGCAAAAAGAACAAACCTTTGTTAACGGCAAACTCAATGGCGATTACGCCGAATATTACCAAGGTCGCCGCCGCGTCACCGGCCAATACGAGGATAATCAAAAAACTGGCCTGTGGATTGATTACCGCTATGAAGCCAAAGATCCAACCTACGGCGCGATCCCCGAGGGCAATATCAGCCAAAAAACCTACTGGAAAGATAATAAACGCCACGGCACTAGCGAGTACTACAGCTTTAAACAAGTGGTTTATCGCTTAGAAACCTATGATAACAATGATAAAACGGGCACCTATGCCGAATATTATCCCAATAATGGCCAGCTTAAACTTAGCGGCACTATGGATAAAGGCCTGCAAACAGGATTATGGGAAAGCTGGTATGAGGATGGCATTTTAGCCGCCAGCAGCGAATTTTTAGATAATCAGCAGCATGGCAGCAGCAAAGAGTATTACAGCAATGGCCAGCTCAAACTCGAAGCCCAATACACAAAAGGCGAACTCGACGGCGAGCGCAGGGAATACCATCAAAATGGTAACCCTAAACTGAGTGAAACTTGGCTAAAGGGTCAAAAAGAAGGCGAAGCTAGCTATTATCACGTCAATGGCAAACTCGCCGAACAAGGCACTTATCTGAAGGATCGCAGGGAAGGCTTATGGCAACAGTTTTGGCCCAATGGCGAAAAACGCAGTGAAGGCAGCTATATAGCCGATCGCCAAGCGGGTGATTGGAATCATTACGATCAGCTCGGCAAGTTGATCAATACCGAGCACCATGGCTAAGAAATTACGTTAGCTTGCATGCAGTTTGCCTAGTTTGTGACTCGCAAAATCGGCTAAGCAAAAGGTATTAATCGATAACTGGGGTTTTGAATAAAAAAGCGATCTCGCTCAAAATTTTATGCCTAACCCCAAATCTAAAAGAATATTCATGCAAAGTGTGCCATAACCAATGTCTATACTAACGGCCTTTTTCCGCTTTGGATCAACTGCCTATGAAGACATTTATCAAAGACGAATTTGCCCTGCTACTCGGAATACTCACGTTAGTATTCTTCAAGACTGGCGGTGAAAGTTTGCTCGCCGATGGCACGGCTCTCTCAACCTATATTCCCGTTTCACTCGCCCTACTCGGAGTGGTAACTTGGGCGATTTTCTCCGTGGTGCGTCACTCGGATGCGCTTGCCATCAAGCTCGGCGACCCTTACGGTACCTTGATTTTAACCCTGTCGGTAATTTCGCTCGAAGTGGTGATGATTTCTTCGGTGATGTTAACGGGCGAGCCAAATCCAGTGATGGCAAGGGATACCATGTTTGCCGTAGTCATGATTATTACCAATGGCTTAGTTGGTATCACTCTGCTACTTGGTGGCTGGCGCTATCACACTCAGCACTTTAATTTAGATGGGGTGAAATCCTATTTAGTGGCGATTATTCCCCTCGCCCTGCTCTGTTTAGTGCTACCTAACTTTACCGAGGGCGGCACCATTGGCAGCATGTCCAAGCCCATGTCTTGGATGCTCATCATCATCTCGATTTTGCTCTATGGCATCTTTTTGGTGATCCAAACTAAGAGCCATAGCCACTTCTTTGTCGATGCCGACCACGAGGACCACGAAGAGCATCACGGCATACTGCGCAGTAATATCTACCACACTATGCTGTTGATTGGTTATTTGCTGGTGGTGATTCTGCTCGCCAAAACCCTTGCTATGCCCATTAATTACAGCGTGGCCTCTCTCGGGGCGCCGCCAGCACTGGGCGGCTTTATTGTCGCCTGTTTGATCTTATCTCCAGAGGCCGTAGGTGGCTTTAAGGCTGCACTCAATAATCAACTGCAGCGGGCGATGAACCTCTATTTTGGTTCAGTGCTCGCCACCATAGCTCTCACCGTGCCCGCAGTATTGATTGTCGGAAGTGTGATAAATCAAGAGGTACACTTAGGCCTTTCTGCGGCGGATATGGTGCTTTTAGCCACCAGTTTAATGGTCTGCAAAGTCAGTTTTAGCAGCGGTAGAACCAATGCTCTCCATGGTGCGACCCATATAGTGCTGTTTATTGTGTACCTTTTCCTGATGTTTGAGCACGCCTAAATACCGCTTACATTTAATAGTAAAACCCATTAGCCGAGGTTTTACCTCGGCTTTTTATTGGCCTGCGGTTGCATCTTATTTGGCCGTAGCAGGCTCCCAAGCAATAATCCACAGCCCAAACCGCCAAGATGCGCGGCATTATCCACGCCGCCAAAGAGCCCCATCACAAGACTTGCAGTAACAAATAGGGTCAGATTCAGAGCAAGTGGCATATTGTCCGCCAAGGGCAATAAGCCCAACCAAATCCACATGATCAACACCCCAAATAATCCCATAATGGCACCCGAGGCACCGATACTGATCATCGCCTCATACCAGCTAATACTGGCAATGCTCGCCACTAAACCACAACATAAATAGACCCCGAGTAAACGCCATTTACCCAGCAGAGGCTCCAAAAACATCCCCGCAAAAAACAGTCCGTATAAGTTAAAAACCAAATGCATCAGGCCGCCATGTAAAAACACATTGCTGATCAACCGCCAAACTTGTTGATCCAAAACCAACTGGCGAAGGTTTGCGCCCCAATCGAGCAACAGACTGTTTGGAAAGGCGATAAAGTGCTGGCTAGCAAAGGCCATCAACATAAATATCAAGCTATTGATATAAAGCAAGATTGGCGTGATAACAAAACCCTGCCGAGGTTTAAATTCAGCCAAAAAGCCATAAAGCTCTGCCTTAGGTTTTTCTATGCTTAGCTGCGCCACCAAAGCCTTAGACGCCTGTGTCTCGTCCAGTTTTAGCATCAAGCTCATCAGTAACCATACAATGGCAGCAAAGCTTAACCAGGCGATAATCCACGCTAATTTATGGCCATTACGCGCCTCGAAGGGCTTATTCACTGGCATCAAGACAGTTTGATAACCATCGAAATATACTGAGCTTTTTTGAGCAGCGGTCAGTAGCTGAGTGTAGCGGGTCGACGGACCGATACGGTCAAGATAGACAAAGTCTTCAGGCTTAAAGGCATTAAAATCCTGCTGGCTCTGATGAATAAACTCTTGAAATAGCGCTTCTTTCTGCTGCGGTTCGAGTCTATTACTGATCGTTTTCTCATAAACTTTGCCATACCATGCCAAGGCTTTAGCACCGACCAACCAACTCTCGTTACGTTTAGCAAAAATCGGCATCGCAATATACAGGCTCATACGCAACTCACTATTACCCTTGCCAATCGGCTCAATATTGCGCTGTACGCCGATATGTTTTTTATCGATATAAAACTGATTTAATTGGTAATACTTGGTTTGCGGCTGGTGCAATAGTGCATTGATGGACTCGAGTTGAGTCAACTTGCCCGTTGCGCTATTAAGGTATTCCTGCGCCACGATAGTGGGCACGGCTAGCAACAGCACGGCAATCACAAAATAGATAAAACGGCTATTACTCTTGGTAAAGCGGAATAACTTAAGCCGAGGTCTTAAGTAGAAAAACAGCAAGGGCCAAGGCAATATCAGCGGCAGCCAAAAATTGATAATCGATTCGTCAATGCTCAGCAGTTGGAACTCGATAATCAACAGCCAATGGAGCAAGCTGTAGACTGAGACAAATATCAGGCAGAGCAGTATAAAGGGCACATAGATCAACTGGAGTTTTTTTAAGACTATCGCCACACGCATATCATCCTTGAGAGAAAAAACCTGCCAATAATACGGTGTATCGCCACGCAACGCACCCTCTACGGGGTGATTGATTGACTTTTAGTTAAGCCTATCAATCATCTACAACACAAGTGCTAGAAAAATGACAATAAAAAGGCCAGAACGATTCTGGCCTAAAAACGGTCAACCTATCCTGTGACGGGACATGGATAAGCAGGAAACGCCTGTCTTAGGTCTCGCTGACCTTAGCAAATTGCTGCTGATTGCGCTGCTTCTTATATTGCTTAGCATCCGCGGGGATCGGAGTGACTTTGCCTGTTTCTAACCAAGTACGTAAACGGTTAGCATCGGCCATATGGGTATACTTACCATAGGCATCGAGCACAACAAAGGCCACTTGGCGTTTGGCCATTTCGGTACGCATCACTAAGCAGTGCCCTGCTTCATTGGTAAAGCCCGTTTTAGTGAGGTGGATATTCCAGTTATCTTTATAAACCAAGCGATTGGTATTTCTAAAATCGAGGCTGTACTTTGGTTTGCCAAAGGTTACGGTTTTCTTTTCGGTTGAGCTTAACTGGCCTAACATGGGATAGCCTTCGCTAGCCTTTAGTAACACCACCAAATCCCGCGCGCTCGAGACGTTCTTCTCTGACAATCCAGTCGGCTCTACATAGCGAGTGTTTTTCATCCCTAGGGCTTTCGCCTTAGCATTCATCGCTTTAATAAAAGCTTTATGGCCACCGGGATAATGGTGGGCAAGACTTGCGGCGGCACGGTTTTCAGATGACATTAATGTCAGCAATAACATTTCTTTACGGCTAATTTCACTGCCAATACGCACCCGCGAATATACGCCGCGCATTTCCTTAGTATCATTGATATTGATAGTAAGCTTTTCATCCATAGGTAACTTAGCATCTAAGGTCACCATCGCGGTCATTAGCTTAGTCACAGAGGCAATGGGCCTTACGGCATCGGGATTGCTGGAATAGAGAATTTCATTAGTTTTAAGATCAACGACTAATGCACTATTAGCTGCCACCTCCTGCTTAGCAGGGGCTTTTTTAGCAGAAGTTGCTTTGGTGGCGGTGCTTTTTGTAGTGACAGAGGCCGAATCGGCTGAATGCGCTGTCGCGGCAACAGTTAAACTGCTGCATACCAAGATAAAACTACCAAGCAGAGAAGGGATCTTCATGTAGAATTCACTGAGTCGTTAATAAGTCGAATGTGCTACGGCACAGGGTTGAGGCTAAGTATAAGAGGTATATGCCGAAAGGAATAGAACTGAACACGACTTTTATCAGCAATATCAGCACTTTTTACACTCACTTTATGAGAAAAATCTTAATTTTGAGCCAACAAACACATCAGAGTAAAAGTGCCTATTAACAAACAATCGTAAATCGGCAATCATAAAAGCTAAAAAAGATTTAATATTCAGAATGATAAACTAAATACATTTGGCTTATCGAGATTATTAATCACCTATTCATTGATGTGCAGACAAGCCGCCATTTCGATAAAAGCCTTAGCAAACGATCCGAATGGAAGATAGAGCTACCTTTCTTAATTTCCTCAAGCTCTATAGCCATAACATTAATGAGTTTAAAACACCTCAATAGTGAAAAATGAAATATTGCCAATGAAGCTCATCACAAAAACCAACAACTGGCGCAACAAAATCACACTTTAAATTACAAACAGATAGCGGGCCGATACAAGTTAAGCTATATTGCGCAACATCAAGGATAGTAGGTTTAGCTTACTGATTAAATAGCACTTTTTACTAATCATTTGCCATATGGAATCACGTAGGCTTGTGTCAGGATGATGTTTTTTCTGTTCATCCCCCGCACATCCCCTTTCCTTGAAAACAGGAGTTAATACCGAGTTAATCAGTATTAATGGATATAGAGAGCCGACTCCACAGGCTTGTTATCATTTTTAAATTAGGGATTGATGATGTTAAAAAAACTACTTACCCCCATGTTAGCTGTTTGCCTATTTCTGACTGGTTGTGCTTCAGTGCCGATGGCATCACAGGAAGAAGATGCCAAATTAAAAACATTCCAAAAACCGGCTGACAATAAAAGCGGTATCTATCCGTCATTCCGCACCTAATTTTCGATTTAAAAAACTTGACGGCGATCGGTCATTCTGATCTATTACTCTCTTTTGCAGGTAATTCATCATGGCCGCTCCCGCTATCTCTATCCGTAACCTCGAC
>NZ_LGYY01000217.1:0-43707 GCF_001308045.1 Shewanella sp. Sh95 | reverse complement strand
TTGGAGGTACTCAGGCGGCCTGATTATCAAATCACGGAGAAAGAATTGCTGGCGGCCTGGGTATTATTCGCCAATCAGTTGCTCAAATATGGCTATGCTATGGCTGATTTATGAGGGGATCCTTCAGGGTTAAGCGCATTATTGCTAATGGCGCTGATATTCAAGGGGTTGACGAGAATGGGATGACGGCACTGTTGCATGCCTGTGAGCTACAGTCTTTTGAACTGCTCAAACTATTGGTTGATGCGGGTGCCGATGTGAATCATCCAAATGCGCTGGGGTATCGTCCGCTCGATATTGCTTACTGGCAAGGAGAGTTTCGCATGGGATGCTATACCACTGAAAGTCAGCGTATGGTGAGCTATTTAAGCCGCCATGGCGGTAAATCCTTTAGCTAGATATCAAAGCCTAAAACTAAAAGCCCTATAAACAAAAATCGCGTTAGGCTCCGCTGTTCTAGCTGTGCCTAACGCGATTTTCTATTCCACTTACCGCTTAATCACCAAAGTCATCGAGCAGGATATTTTCAGGCTCGACCCCTAAGCTTTCAAGCATACGGATCACCGAGGAGTTCATGATTGGAGGGCCACACATGTAGTACTCGCAATCCTCTGGTGCCTTATGATGTTTAAGGTAATTTTCGTAAATCACATTATGAATAAAGCCGGTGTAACCCGTCCAGTTATCCTCTGGTAACGGCTCCGACAGCGCCACATGCCAAACAAAGTTGTCATTCTCAGCCGCTAATGCATCGAAATCCTGTTGGTAAAACACCTCACGGGTCGAACGGGCACCGTACCAAAAACTCATCTTACGCTTGGTCTTTTTACTCTTTAGCTGATCGAAAATATGTGAGCGCATCGGTGCCATGCCCGCACCACCGCCGATAAATACCATTTCTGCATCGGTATCCTTCACAAAGAACTCACCGAATGGGCCAGAAATAGTCACCTTATCCCCCGCCTTGAGGTTAAAGATGTAAGAAGACATCTTACCCGGTGGCACATTGGCCGATGGTGGCGTGGCAATACGCACGTTAAGCATAATGCGGCCCTTTTCATCGGGATAGTTCGCCATTGAATAGGCGCGCAGCACATCTTCATTAACGGTGGAGACTAAGTCGAACAGACCGTATTTTTCCCAATCGTCGCGGTACTTAGCCGGAATATCAAAATCGGCATACTTCACCACATGGGCTGGCGCTTCAATTTGGATATAGCCACCGGCCTTGAAGTGTACGTCTTCACCTTCGGGCAGTTTTAGCAGTAACTCTTTGATAAAGGTGGCCTTGTTATCGTTTGAGATCACCTCGCATTGCCACTTCTTCACGCCGAAGATTTCTTCTTCTAACTCAAGTTCCATATCGGTTTTCACCGCCACTTGGCAGGCGAGACGACAACCTTCTTTGGCTTCTTTTTTAGTGATATGCCCTTGTTCTGTTGGCAGAATATCACCGCCGCCCGATTTAACTTTCACCCGGCACTGGCCGCAGGTACCGCCGCCACCACAGGCCGAGGGAATAAAAATATTCTTGCTCGCTAAGGCGCCAAGCAGCTTGTCGCCCGCGGCAACTTTAATGCTTTTCTCGGCATCGTCGTTAATCCCGATAGTGATCTCACCGGTAGTCACTAATTTCTTTTTGGCGATAAGGATTACTATCACCAGTAGGCACACCACTAAGGTGAACATGCCTATGCCTATTGCCATTTCCATTCGATAACCCTTTTTCTAAACAGAATGCGGTTTCACTTTCTCTGCCACGCGTTACAGCGAGATCCCCGAGAAAGACATAAAGCCAAGTGCCATCAACCCTGTGGTAATAAAGGTGATACCAATCCCCTGTAAGCCTTCGGGAATCGCATGAAACTTCATCCGCTCACGAAGCCCGGCCAGCATCACAATCGCCAGCGCCCACCCCGTGCCCGACCCCATGGCAAACACCGCCGATTCGGCAAAGTTGTAATCACGGTTAGCCATAAAGATCACCCCAGCAAAAATCGCGCAGTTTACGGTGAGCAGTGGCAGGAAGATCCCGAGGGAGTCATACAGGCTTGGAATGTATTTATCTAAAAACATTTCAAGGATTTGCACTAAGGCCGCAATCACACCGATAAAGGTGATCAGTTGCAGGTAACTTAAGTCGATACCAGGCATGCCCGCCCAAGCCAATGCGCCCGGTGCTAACACCTTCACATAGATCAGTTGGTTTAAAGGCACGGCTAGAGTCATCACCACGATAACCGCCACGCCTAAGCCGAAGGCGGTCGACACCTTTTTAGACACGGCTAAGAAGGTACACATACCGAGGAAGAACGACAGCGCCATGTTGTCTAAGAATGTGGCCTGTAAAAACAGATTAATATAGTGTTCCATATCCGCTCCTTAACCGCGTTTACGCTGGATCACGTTAATGCTCCAGATCAGCAGGCCAATCAGGAAGAAGGCGCTTGGGGGCAACTTAAACATCTCATTGGGTAAGTACCAGCCGCCGTTTTCAACCGTAGTCAACACGCTATGCCCAAACAGATTGCCCGTGCCTAACAACTCACGCACAAAGGCCACACTGATCAGCACCAAGCCATAACCCGCCGCGTTACCCACAGCATCGACCACGGCTAAGTGAGGTGGATACTTCATTGCAAAGGCTTCTGCGCGGCCCATGATGATACAGTTAGTGATGATTAACCCAACGAATACAGAGAGTTGCTTAGAGAGCTCATAAGCCACATCCTGTAACACCATATCGACGATAATCACCAAGGAGGCAATGACCGTCATCTGGGCAATAATCCGCACACTGTTAGGGATAAAGTTGCGAATGGCAGAGATGATAAGGTTTGAGAACACCAGTACGAAGGTCACCGCCAGTGTCATCACCACGGCAGTCTGCATGGAGTTACTCACCGCCAGCGCCGAACATACGCCCAGCACTTGCATTGCCACTGGGTTATTGGCAAATACAGGGCCTGCTAACATGTCCCGCATGGATAAACTGTTGCTCATTTTGCACCTCCCAACTCACCTTGTTCAGCCGATGCTTTTAATTGGTTGAAGAAGGTTTGGAAACCCTCGACGCCAAACCAAAACTCCATTGCACGCTGCACGCCACGGCCGGTCATGGTCGCGCCACTCACAGCATCAACACCGTGGATATCACCCTCTTTGGCGCCGCCTTTCACGAGGCGCATCGCAAACTTGCCTTTTTCATCAAAGAGTTGTTTACCCTTCCACAGGGATAACCAATGTGGGTCAGTCACAAAGTCGCCGATACCTGGGGTTTCACCGTGCTCGTAAACCACCATGCCTTTAATAGTGTTAAAGTCAGGTTCGACGGCCACGTAACCGTAGATCATCGACCACAGCCCTTTACCGTAGAAAGGCACGACCACGCTGGATAACTTGCCGCTGTCATCGAACACCTTAAACACGCGGGCATCGTTGGCGCGGGTCTTGATTTTGGCGATATCCTTTTTAGGGGCGCTTGAGGTTTCTGGGTTAATCGCCGCCATGCGCTCGTCAAAGTCGAGTACATTGGCATCCGAGTCCACTTTGCCTGTGTCGAGATTAATCAATAATGGCTTAACGGATTTAGCAAAAATCTCTCTAAACTCATTGCCTTGGCCAATATTTACATCTGCAGCCATCAACACATAACGTTGTAACTCATCGCGTTTTTTCGCGAGCTTACGCTCTTTCAACACGCCTGCGGTACCAGTAATCATAAAGGAGCACAAAAGGCAGAGCGTGATGGTGAAGATCATGGTCCCCACCACAGTATCTTTCTTAAATACCATGACGTTTTACTCTCCGTTTGATGTTGGCACGGGCCACCAGATAATCGAACAGCGGTGCCCACAGGTTGGCGAACAGGATGGCTAACATCACACCTTCTGGCATTTTGGGGTTAGCCACACGGATAAGGATTGTCATAAAACCAATTAAGGCGCCGTAGGCAAACTTGCCTTGGCGGGTATAAGAGGTCGTCACTGGATCGGTCGCCATAAACATCATCGCGATAGCAAAGCCGCCCGTGACTAAGTGCCATGTCCAAGGCATTGCCATCATCTGGTTAGTGCTTGAACCAATAACATTGAACAAGGTTGCAGTGGCAATCATGCCCAACATCACGCCCACCACGATGCGCCAGTCGGCTAAACGGGTGATAAGCAGCAATAACCCACCGAGCAGCACAGCAAGCGTGCTGGTTTCACCAATCGCGCCTACGGTAAAGCCGAAGAAATTATTCCACCAGTTAGGATCGCTAAAGGCGCTGTACCAAGCGTAATCGGCAAATTGCAGCTTACCGGCTGCGGCTTGCGCTAACGCAGTCGCGCCTGAAAAGCCATCTACAGCAACCAGTTGCTTAACGGTTGATACTTCAGAAGGATAGGCAAAATAGATAAACGCCAAACCAGCTAATGCGGGGTTAAGGAAGTTGTATCCCATGCCACCAAACAGCTCTTTGGCAATCACCACCCCAAAGCTAATCCCCATCACCACCAACCAGAGTGGAATCGAAACAGGTAAAATCAGCGTAAATAACAAGGCAGTGACGAAGAAGCCTTCGTGCAATTCTTGGCGACGCACCTTAGCAAACGCCACTTCCCAGAACAGGCTGGTCAGCAAGGCCGTTAAGTAAATCGGCAAATAAAAACTTAAGCCGTAGAGGAACAGGCCAATCACGCCCGTCTCGACACTTAAACCACCGCTTACGGCGTTAAACAGTGCGAGTTTCCAGGTTTCTGGCGTCGTTAAGCCGCTTGCTAGTGCGAGCTGTGCCTGTAAGCCTACGTTATATAAGCCAAATAAAATGGCGGGTAATAAACAAAGGCCCACTAAGGTCATGGTACGTTTTACGTCAATGGCGTCACGTACGTGTACTTGTCCCTTAGTGCTGCGACCACTGGCGATCACCAATGAGCGCACAAAGCCCTTCATCGATTTACCCGTGGCGTAATACTCTTGCTGCAAATCAGGGGCGTCCTGCAAATCAGGTTTTTTAGGTTGTGTCGTCATTAACCTTCCCTCTCGATAACATCTAGACAGGCACGTAACTCTTTACCGAAGTCATACTTGCCGGGGCACACAAAGGTACACAGGGCTAAATCTTCTTCATCTAACTCCAATGCGCCTAAGGCCTGCGCCTCGTCGGTATCTCGTACCACTAAGTCACGCACTAGCAGAGTGGGTAAAATATCTAATGGCATAACGCGATCGAGCTGACCAAAGGCCATCATGGCGCGGTGAGAGCCGCCTTGATGCGTAGTAAATTCGAAGGACTTGGTCAGGCCAAATAAACGGGAAGTTACCGCACGGGTGATAGAGAACTTGTCCGAACCGCCACGGACCCAAGGCAATACTTGGTGCTGCGCATCTTCGGCGAGCACAGATACTTGGTTGTGGAAGCGACCTAAAAAGTCATGCACGCCCCTCGCGGTATGGCCTGATAACACTGAGCCTGATACCACACGGTTGTTACCAGGTTTAACTTCGTCGGCCACTAAGGCGCTCAGCTCTGCCCCTAACTGAGTGCGCAGTAAACGCGGGTTAAGCACGCTCGGGCCACCCAGCGCCACCACGCGGTCGGTATAGAGTTCACCGGTTTGGAACAGCTTGCCGTAGGCGATAACGTCTTGATAGCCGATATGCCACACCTGACGCTCAATGCTGACGGGTAAGGTAAAGTGAATGTGAGTCCCGGCTAATCCGGCAGGATGTACCCCAGTAAAACGGCGCACTTCAACCTTAGGTAAATCGGCGCCAACTAAGGCTTCGCCTTTGTCTTGGCAGAGGTAAACCTTGCCCTCGGTTAAATGACTCAGTACCGCTAAGCCCGCCTTAAAGGCATCGCGCTGCTCGGCAATAATCAAACGAGGATCGGCGGCGAGTGGATTGGTATCCATTGCCGTGACAAAAATACCTGCGGGTTTGCTATCTAGTGCGGGAACGCGGGAGAAAGGACGGGTACGCAGCGCCGTCCACAGGCCGCTCTTAACCAGTTGCGCTTTAACCACATCCGCAGATAGAGCCTGTAAATCGGTGTGGATATCGAAACGGATCTGCTCATCGGCGTCTAAGCCATTGCAGCGGATCACCACTGATTGCAACACCCGACGTTCACCACGGTGAATCGCAACAATCTCACCACTGGCGGGAGCGGTAAATAGCACGCCCTTTGTTTTTTTATCTTCAAACAAAGGTTGGCCTTTTTTGACCTTATCGCCGACTTCCACCAACATCGTCGGTTTTAAGCCAACATACTCCTCACCCAACAGAGCCACTTGGGATGGCCTGTTACCGGGTTCGATGATCTGCCGAGGCTCACCCGAAATCGGCAAGTCGAGGCCTTTTTTGATCGTTATAACTTGGTTTGAAAAATCTGCCATCACAAATATCAACCATGAAAATTTTTAGATAAATTTAGGGTAGATGTTTGTTAACAGATAATCCGATATTGGCGTCACATTCCGCCGCAATTTCGTAAGTAATATACGTAAATTCGCGCCATTTTGTGACATAGATTCACATCGATTACAGCCTAAAGTTGCAAATGTAGTTTTATAACAAATAATTCATAATTCCTGCATTTCTGATTTAGTTTTGACTTAACTAGATAAAAACTGACAAAAATCTCCCCTTTCAGCCCAGAATTAACACAAAGGTTCAAAACCTTGAGTCAGTGATGAATTCATGTGCAATCCAATCTGCGCGCTCCGCAATCCTGCTGCAACGCCCGGCTTTTAGGCATTGGTTATTTTTACTGCAGTAAAATGTTTGACGCCCTATTAACCTTTGCTTTACAGCAAAAGCTTGATAGCCTCGGACTAAGATAGTTTCCGTAGGAGAAATAGATGGAATACAGACGCATACCGCATTCTAATCTCGAGGTGAGCAAAATCTGTTTAGGCACTATGACTTGGGGTGAACAAAATACCCAAGCCGAAGCCTTCGCACAGCTAGACTACGCCATCGGCAGTGGCATCAACTTTATTGACACTGCGGAAATGTACCCTGTGCCGCCAAAGCCAGAAACCCAAGGGGAAACCGAGCGCATTTTGGGCCAATACATTAAGGCCCGTGGCAACCGTGATGACCTAGTGATCGCCACTAAGATTGCCGCACCCGGCGGCAAGAGTGACTATATTCGCAAAAATATGGCGCTGGACTGGAACAATATCCATCAAGCGGTCGATGCTTCACTCGAACGCCTGCAAATCGATACTATCGATCTCTACCAAGTGCATTGGCCAGACCGCAATACCAACTTCTTCGGGGAATTATTTTACGACGAACAAGAGATTGAGCAGCAAACGCCAATCCTCGAGACCCTCGAAGCCCTCGCCGAAGTGATTCGCCAAGGTAAAGTGCGCTATATCGGCGTATCGAACGAAACCCCTTGGGGACTAATGAAGTATCTGCAACTGGCGGAAAAACACGGCCTGCCGCGCATTGTGACTGTGCAAAACCCCTATAACCTGCTCAACCGCAGCTTTGAAGTGGGCATGAGTGAAATCAGCCATCGCGAAGAGTTGCCACTGCTGGCTTACTCGCCCTTGGCCTTTGGTGCCTTAAGCGGTAAATATTGCAATAACCAATGGCCAGAAGGCGCGCGCTTAACCCTGTTTAAACGCTTCGCCCGTTACACGGGTTCGCAAATGGCGCTCGATGCCACCGCAGCTTATGTAGACTTAGCCCGCGAGTTTAATCTCTCCCCCGCGCAAATGGCGTTAGCCTTTGTTAACTCACGTAAATTTGTTGGCTCAAATATCATTGGCGCCACGGACTTATACCAGCTGAAAGAGAATATCGACAGCTTAAAGGTCAGCCTCTCCCCCGAGTTACTCAGCCGTCTCAATGCACTCTCAGATCAATTTAGATTGCCCTGCCCTTAGCTTTTACAATGAGCAGCTAATAAGTGAGTGACGTCAAGCCACTCACTTTCGCCATGAGTTGATTATGCTGTCGCGGCAATGCACTAACCATTGCGATAGCGATTGCAATAGCGGTTGTAGTCGCGATCAAAAACCGAGATACCGAGATGAAACAGACTATTGTCCATATCGCACTCGTAGTAAGAGACTACGATGAGGCGATTGATTTTTATGTTAATAAACTCAAATTTGAATTGATTGAAGACAGTTATCAACCCGAGCAAGATAAACGCTGGGTTGTGGTTGCGCCGCCTAATTCCCATGGTACCGCCCTACTATTAGCCAAAGCCTCCAAGCCCGAGCAGGAATCATTTATCGGCAATCAGGCCGGAGGACGGGTGTTTTTATTCTTAAATACCGATGATTTTTGGCGCGATTATGAGCATATGCGGTCAATAGGCATTCACTTTATTCGCGAGCCACAAGTGCAAGATTACGGCACTGTTGCCGTATTTGAAGATCTCTATGGCAACCGTTGGGATTTATTGCAGCTCAGCCCTCATCACCCCATGGCGAAAAGATGTCAGTAACTATGTGATTGAATAAAAAAGTAAATCAGCCTTTTCCTCATTTAGCAATCATACTCTGCATCGACACCGATGCAGTAATGGCAAGTGTCGCTAGTTACGACCAAGCACTCGGGATTATGACAAGGCACTATCAAGTTAGATGCGCAAAAAACAAAAAAGCGAAGCCATTTGGCTTCGCTTTTTGTTCACTCAATAGCAGTTTATTTCATCAACCACGCGCGGTAAGACTTACCCTTAATGCGGCCGCTAGTGATCTTGCTCAGTGCCTTTTTAGCCACTTTACGGTTTACCGCCACATAAGCACGGTAGTCGGTCACGAGGATCTTGCCCACCTGCGTACCTTCAATGCCATTATCACCCGTCAGGGCGCCAAGAATATCACCAGGGCGAAGTTTCTCTTTTTTACCGCCATCGATTTGCAGAGTGATCATGGTTGGCGTATTAGGCGCACTGCCAAGCAAGCTTAATGATGGCAGTGATTCACTGGTAATTTCTCGATCTAAGTACTCTTCTAGCAAGGCAATCTTGTAGCCGTCTTGATCGTTATAAAAGGTATAAGCAGCGCCTTTACTGCCCGCACGGCCAGTACGGCCGATACGGTGAATGTGCACTTCGGTATCGTAGGCCACATGGTAGTTAAATACGGCATCTAGCGCATCGATATCTAAACCACGGGCGGCCACGTCGGTAGCCACCAGCACGCATGCGCTCTTGTTAGCAAATTGCAACAGGGTTTCGTCCCTATCGCGCTGTTCTAAATCGCCGTGCAAGGCCAAAACACTAAAGCCTAAACCCTCGAGTTCGTCGGCCACTTTTTGCGTTTCACGCTTGGTATTACAAAACACCACGGCGCTTTCTGGCTTATGTTCTAACAGTAATAATTGCAGCGCTTGCATGCGCGACTTATCGTCATCTAACTGATAAAAATGCTGTTCGATGGTATTTTTTTCATGGGTAACCGCGGCCTTAACCATCACAGGGTTATACATGATTTGTTTAGCAATCGATTGAATTTGCTCAGGGAATGTCGCACTAAACAGCAGCGTTTGGCGCTCGCGTGGTGACTGTTCAATAATGGCATCGAGCTGAGGTTGGAACCCCATTTCGAGCATGCGGTCAGCTTCATCAAGCACTAACATATTCAGATGACTTAAATCTAAACGATTGCGGTCTAAGTGATCGACAATCCGACCTGGGGTTCCCACAATAATATGGGCACCATGCTCTAAAGAGCCAATTTGTGGCCCCATTGGCACACCACCACACAGGGTTAATACTTTCACGTTGTGTATACCGCGGGCCAGAGTACGGATCTCCTGCGCCACTTGGTCGGCCAACTCGCGGGTTGGGCATAGCACTAAGGTTTGAATACGAAAACGCTTAACGTCTAATTTATTTAGTAAACCTAGACCAAAGGCCGCCGTTTTACCTGACCCCGTTTTACCCTGACCTATCACATCCTCACCCGCTATAATCGCTGGCAAGCTTTGCGCCTGAATGGGCGTCATCTCGTTGTAGCCCATAGAAGAAAGGTTCTCAAGCAGTTCGGTTTTTAGCTTAAGGGTCGAGAAAGCCAGTGATGGAGTTGGCTTAGTATCTGAATTGCTCAAGGCGAATATCCTGTGGTGGGTAACGAAGCGGCTGCTAGGTTACTAAAATTGCGTTACTTATCGATTAAACGGGTTTATCAAGATTCAGGTTTACATAAGGCAAGAATTCAATTCTGCGCTCGCTCAACCCAAAAGTACCGCTATTGTAGCAACAACGAGCAGCTTTTACCTCAAGTCCTTAAACTCAAGTCCTTAAACAATCGAAATCGCCTGCGTAAACCGCAATAAAAAAGCCCTGCTGAGATACAGGGCTTTGGTTTTGATCAGCACGGCAGACTTAACAGATTAAGCGATTTGGCCAAAACGCCCTTCTTGATAATCGCGAATCGCCTGCTGAATTTCCGCTTGGGTGTTCATCACAAAGGGGCCCATCTGCACAATTTTTTCGCGAATCGGTTTACCCACAAACAGTAACATGCCCGCACCGCGATCATCGGCCTTAAGCTGCAATGGCGTTTGGCTATCGAGCACTAAAAACTGGCCTTCATTGAATGACCACTGTGAGCCTTCGCCCTTACTCAAGCCACCTTGGTAAATATAGAGGGCGGCAAACTCATGCTTGGATAAATCGAGCAGCGCTTCACCATTAGCGTTAATCATCAAGTCGGCAATCGCCGCTTCGCCCGCTAATCCTTGGATGGTGGCACTGATGGCGCTCTTACCCGCAAAAGCCCAATCACCCGCCAAGGCTTTAAGGGTTGCGCCAGTGTCATTAGTGGTTTCAACGCTTGGGATTGAAGCCGTATCCTGATACGTCGCGGGGCGCAGTTTATCTTTCGCGGGCATATTGACCCAAATTTGGAAGCCATGCAAACCATTGAGTGCATCGGCCAGCGGCATTTCGGAATGCACCACGCCGTAACCCGTGCTCATCCACTGCACATCGCCAGCACGAATCGCTTTGACGTTACCCATTTGATCTCTATGCTCAAACCCGCCCTTACGGATATAGGTAAAGGTCTCCATCCCACGGTGCGGATGCGGTGGAAAGCCACCAATAAAATCCTGTTTATCATCGGATTTGATCTCATCCATCATCAAAAACGGATCAAAATGGGTAGTGACAAAGTCCGCCACACGGCGAATATTCACCCCGTCGCCATCCATCGCAGGTTTAGCAGAAAACTGACCTAAAACTTTCATTTTATGCTCCTAACTCGTAAGGCATTAGCCTGTGCACTCGCTATCTCTTGGCTCCCCAAATGACAGGGTGAAACTGTGGCAATGCTGATGGTGGCAGAATAACAAGGAAATTTGCAAAAGAATAACGCGAAATCACGCTTAGATTTTTCGAAAAAGTAGAATGGTTGGGAATTGAGTAAACGGCGTTATAACTTGCTTAAACAATACTTCTCGAAATAAAGCGTTTGTGAAAAAGTGTGTGAACTGTTTATCACTAGGACAAAGGAAATTGCCATTGTCTCCCCAGTGACACGCCATCCCATTCTTTGACAAAAAGCCCAGAGGCTCGACGGCGACATCTGCTGTACAGGATGTACTAATGCAGCGATCACATGGATGTGAATGAGCTGCCATATTGCCAACGGTTACTGGTGCTTCAATGGCAATTCACACACCACATACAACCGTTTCGTCATCCGAAGATATGGGACAAAAGCTTAATAGCAATTTTATCTGCTCAGAGGGAGCTTATTGTCATTGTTTCCCCAGTGACACGCCGTGAATATGTCTCTATAGGCTCGACGGCGACATCTGCTGTATATGGATATACGAATGTTGCAATCACATGGATGTGAATGAGCAACCATGTCGCCGACGGTCACTGTAGCCCCAATGCCAATTTCATCTACCCAATTGCTGTATGAGTCTAAAAAAGCTAAGGGACAAAAGCATGTTAGATTCCCAACTCTAATTATTGAGTTTCGGATTAAAATTTCTATGGAGATAACGCAGCGTTCACCGGCTTGTCCGGTGCAACGCTTTGTTAGCCAATACTTCCTTCTGCGCCATTTTCGGAAGATCTAACACAGAATATCGACTACTTTCTTTTACAGGGTAAGTCGAGTAGACATGATCTATGAAATCGTTGAAATACAGAGAGTCAGTTTCACGAACAATTTCTTCGATAACCTGAGCTTCATCAGAATCGATGGAGCTACATTTTTTTATATCGCCAACAAATTCAATTTGTTCTTTTAAGCTTCCATACGGATTTCGTGTAATAACCACATTAAAGTCGGAACTATCTCTTGCGAGATTCACAACATCATCCACGTATGGACCATAGTGATTGAAAAGCCACTCTATATTCGAGATAGTGCGACCATGTCTTTGACTCATTTTCCAGTCTGCGAGATAGACCAACTTAGTAAACCTAGCCTTGGATAAGTCAGCCTTATGGGTTATTTTTGAGTAAAGAAATGCCATGAGATCATGCAACTTTTTGTTCATCAACCTCTCCTTTGTTTCTTTCGTCATCTTGTGCTGGCAAAGGTCTCATATCTCGTGACGATGCATCTGATATAAATTCAACCAATCGGTGGTTCTCTCTTTTTACCAGATCTCTTAGCCTAGAATCATCAAAGTCATTCTGATCTTGGCTTTCAAAAATTATTACACCTATATGATGGCCGCGAGCATCCTGAATAGCAAATCCACCAATAGTGCAGCTCTTCATTCTCAGTCGAGAACTAATATCTCTTGAAAAACCGTAATTATCTTCAAGGTATTGATAATATTTAGTATTTTTCCGGTTAAATATGGGAATTTTTTTCGAAATACTCACCCTCGGCCCACGCCTTCCCAATTACACCTTGGTTTCTTGCAAAGAATGGTCGGCCAGGCTGATTGAATTCATGGTTTTTTGCAAATCTATCAAGAAGAACAAGATTTTTCTTATCAGCATCTAAGTAATATATAGATATTCTATGCTTAACAGTGAATGCCATTTCATTAAATATTTGGCATGTCCAAAGATGCGCGATCTTCTTGAATGAACTAATCAGCTCTTCTGCTAATACGTAATTGTTTTCAATCTCTGTTCTCAATAGGTTTTCCCGATCTAAAACCTCTCTTCTTAGCTTCTCGTTCTCTAGCTTAAGGCTCGCTATTTCTGTGGCACTAGAGTCATTGGTAGCTTTAAGTGCTCGAAGGTCTTTAGCCTGACCAACAGCGCCCCACAATGTTAACAAAAGGAAAAATATTAATCCTGAAATTGGATTCCATACGAAAAATTTGAGTGCTAACAAGAATTCATTGAAAGAAGATACAGACCCTAAGCTGTTACCACTCCACCAATCAACGACGAATGTTAGGAAAACTGCCACTCCTAGTGGCCCTAGAGCATTCAATATGACAAAGCCGTGATCTTCTATCGCGCCAACTACTTTGCTAATAGGCCTTGAACTACTACTAAATCCTGCCAATTATTATTTACTCCTTAATTAGATAGACCATATGGCTAACGCTTTAAACAGCGAGTGGTTTTCCGCTGATTTAACTTGTTAACTGCTTTTGCAAACATCATAGATTCCATTCGTATCAACAGACTTATGCACTTGTGACCAATTTTGTCCATCGTAATAATTAACGACTACTCCATGCTTTTGTACGTAAATCACAATTTTTTCTGATTTATAAAAGTACCCAGGAGCAGCAGTTGCTACATAGTTTTTCCAGTTTGAACTATTTAATTTCAACCACTTATTGAGTCGATCATATTCAACTGAGTTCTTATCAATTTCTCCATTGCATGTAACCCAAGAATCGGGTTGATAAACAGCGAAATCGATATCTTGTGAGCGGTCAAACCACAAAAGCACAGCGCAAACTGTGATAGCCACAACGATAAGAACACATGCAATGACTTTCAGTAACTTGGCCATGCTACTCCATGCAGTTAACGCTTCGCATCACCGGCGCACATGGAGCGCAGCGAAATGTGCGTCCGAGTGCATGCGATTGTTAGCTTACTATTTAAGTCTTGTGGCACTGACCTTTTCTCCGTCATCAGTATTGATGAGATATGAGCCACAGATAGTGACATTCGAAACAGGCAACCATATGCTGCTTGTAACCGTATCAACGGCGTCTACCTGCCAGATTGAGCCGTCCTCAAGTTTTATGATTTCACCATTGCCTGCAATTGACTGTATCCAGTGCCCATCTTCACAGCCGGAAGATTGCTGAGGCGATTGACTTTGCGATGGCGCAGTCAAACCCTCAATGCTTCCCAAAGATGAAGAGTCCCAAATTCTGCATTTCTGATCTGCATCAGGGAGAATCAATTCTGAGCCGACCCCCAAAAACAGGCCCGGTGAAGAAATGAGAACAGCTTTTCCTTCAAACCGCCATATAGAAAGACAGCCAACGCCTTTTTCAATTTGATATGCGTCCCCATTCTTTCTGACGACAATGGCGTTATCGTCCATAGCTTTGTACAAGTACACCCATTCGGACGCTGCGTGAGCTGATTGAGCAAAAAGTACGATAACAATGGTGACAATCAAGGTGCTGAAATTCATGCGCGCCCCCTTGGCAAGCTAACATTTTATTCATGCGCATGCGCGTTTACCTCGTTAGACCAGTGAAAACGCGCACAGTTAACTATCTGTATGCAAAGAACTTATCAGCATTCTATTAAATATACCATCTGGAAAAACACGCATGCGCGTTTTCCAAACCTATTAACTAAAACTCAGCCTCTATAGTCAATTGATTTTATAGAGTTTTACTTGTTTCAGATGGAATTAGTGCGCAATGCTCTTGTCTTAAAATCATACAAAAATACCTAAATTTAAATATGACTGTATACCCATACATTGTTAGCCGATTTCTGGTAAGACCAAACATAGGCAAATAGATAAGAATATGTATGCAGCAGGTGTGGGAATTTTCGGTTGACCTAACGAGTCGAAGCGCGGAAAGGGGCATAAAGCTTTTAGCCAGATGAACAGTTCAATGGTCGTCAAAATTGTCACTGTTGCAACAGTGACCGTTGGCGACATGGATGTCGCCGTCGAGCCTATAGGGACATATTCACGGCGTGTCACTGGGGAAACAATGACAATTCATCCTACACACCTGACGACAAACTTATCTCGTTTTGGGGCAAAAACATTTTATCAAAGGCTGCGTATTGATGGGATTGCTGCTATTTAGTGTGATTCTTAATTGCTTGGTATAAGACTGTATTACTCTCTCACAGTAGCAAACAGCAGCAAATGGCGAAATCTCGTATCAGGCTTTTGTTAGCATAAAAAACGGGATTGGCATATTAAGGCCCATCCCGTTTTTATGACTCTACACTTTGCCGTTATAAGGGGCTAAATCTCTAACAAGATAAATCCCTAAGACTAAGCTAAGTCTATATTTGTCAGTTTAACGCTTATTGACTCAGTTTTGGTGTGCGCGGCGGAATAATGCGCCTGTTACCTGTTGACTCAAATGCACCGGCAAATTTAAGCAGGTTATTGTCGTCATAGGCGCGGCCCGCAAAGGTTAGACCCACTGGCATGCCAATATCGGCCATCACGCCCATAGGTACAGTCACAGTCGGTACGCCTAAGTGGCGGATCGCAAGGTTTCCGTTAGCTACCCAAACGCCATTGCTCCACGCAATATCGGCAGAAGCTGGATTCACATGGGCATCGGCAGGCCCCACATCGGCCACCGTTGGGAACAGCACGGCATCAAGCTTTAGCCCGTCCATCCAATCTTCAAGATCCAGCTTACGGGTCTTTTCTAAACCACGCAGACCATCGGGAATACTGTCGATCTGATCGAAGGATTTAAGGCCACGCTTAGCCATGTTGACGTACTCTTCCATGCCTGCCGCTAAGTCACCTTCACGATTTGGCAAGGTGCCAAGATCATGGGGGAATATCAAATGCCCCACCACATCTTCAAGCTTGTTGAGTTTAGGGTCGTTGTTAGCCCGCAGGAATTCATCGAACGCCCAACCTGAGAGTTCCCACAATTCATCATGCAGGAACTGAGGTGTAACGATACCGCGGTTAAACACAGTCGGCGCACCCGGGCGGTCGCCTTCGCAATTGGAAACCAGCGGAAAATCCACTTCAATCACTTCGGCGCCAGCGGCTTCCAAGGCTTTGCGCGCGGCTTCCCACAGATCGATCACCGATTGGCGGGTATGAATCCGTTGACCCGTTGGGCCGCCAATACCCGGATTTTCGCTGGTGCCAGCCAATTCATCTTTATTGATGTACATGCGCGGCACACCAAAACGCTTACCCTTAAGCGTATCGGCGCTAGCCGCCAGCGCTAGATAGGATTCTGGGCGAACTGTCGATGCTTTAGGGATTTTAACCCAAGGTTGTAGACGCCAGAGATCGCCACGGGTGATTGGGTCGTCGGCCACAATCACATCGAGCACTTCGAGCATATCCGCCATAGTGCGGGTATAAGGCACGACTACGTCCATGGTTGGGGTTAATGGCCAGTTGCCGCGCACCGAAATCACACCGCGAGACGGCGTATAGGCGCATAAACCATTATTGGACGCAGGGCCTCGACCACTCGACCAAGTTTCTTCTGCAAGACCAAATGATGAGTAGCTCGCCGCCGTGCCCGTGCCCGCCCCATTGGAAGAACCCGAAGCAAAGGGGGCAGTAAGATAATCAGCATTGTATGGACTTTCGGCGCGGCCATAGTGACCACGCTGCATGCCGCCATTGGCCATGGGTGGCATATTGGTTTTGCCTAGGCAAATGGCACCCGCGGCACGTAGGCGCTCGACGGCAAAAGCATCGTACTGGGCCACTAAATCTTTAAAGGCTGGGCTGCCAGACGCCGCCGTCAGTCCCTTCACCAAATAGCTGTCCTTAGCGGTGTAAGGAATACCATCAAGCGGGCTTAAGGTTTCACCTCGAGCGCGGCGCGCATCTGAGGCTTCAGCTTCTTTCAGCGCATCGGGATTGTGCACCACTAACGCATTGAGCTTAGTTTTTGTCGCAGGGCCGTCATAGGCATCAACCCGCGCGAGATACGATTTCACCAACTCCACTGCGGTAGTTCGGCCAGATTCGAGCGCAGCACGCAGCTCGGCAATAGAAACTTCAGTGACTTCAAACATCTTACGCCCTCCCGCAGAAAGCCAATTGTGGTGTATTAACAGTGACATCAATCGTCATACTGTTCTCCTTGGGTTACTTTCCAGCAGGGATTTGCTGAGTAATACAATGGATATTGCCGCCACCTAATAAAATCTCCCGCGCGGGCACACCCACAATCTCATGCTCAGGGAAAATTTCTTGCAGTTTTTGAGCAGCGATATCATCGGTTGCTGGGTCAAGCAGCGGGAATACGATGCGATGATTGGTGATTAAAAAGTTCACGTAAGAACCCGCTAAACGCTCACCTGCCGTGCGTGGCACACCAGTGCCTTCGGTCACGCCTTTTGATTCTTCTTCACTGCAATACAGCGGCCCTGGTTGTGGCAACAGATGGATTTTTAACTTACGGCCTTGGGCATCCACGGTATTTTGCAGCACTTCGAGCGCGGCTTTTGAACGTGGATATTGGGGATCAGTCTCATCATCAGTCCAGTGCAGAATCACTTCGCCTGGGCGGGCAAAACAGCACATATTATCGATATGGCCATCGGTCTCATCCATATACACGCCATCTTGTAACCAGATAAACTGCTTAACATTCAAATAGTCACGTAGTAAGTCTTCAATCTGTTCTTTTGTCAACTCAGGGTTACGGTTGGCGTTGAGTAAACATTCGGCACTCGTCATACAGGTGCCTTCGCCATCGACATGGATGGAGCCACCTTCGAGGATCAGCGGCGCGCGATAACGGGCAAAACCATGCTGTGCAAGCATTTGCTGCGCGACTTGCTCGTCCTTATCCCATGGAAAGTACAAACCACCGTTATGGCCGCCCCAAGCATTAAAGCCCCAGTCAACACCGCGGCATTCGCCCTCGGCATTAACGACCACAGTTGGCCCTGTATCGCGAGCCCAGCAATCGTTACTGTCCATTTCAACCAAGGTAACGTGGGATGGCATTACCGTTTTAGCTTCGGCTAAAAAGGCTTTAGGAACACCCATATACACTGGCGTTGCCGCGCCAATCGCATCGGCCACCTTAGCGAAAGTCGCCTGAGCATACGCACCCGCAGCGCGCCAGTTATCAGGACGATAGGGCCAAATCATCCACACAGCTTGCTGCGCCGCCCATTCGGCGGGCATATAAAAACCATCTTGTGATGGCTTAGTCGTTAACGGCGTGACATCCACATTCACGTTTGTCATGAGTTTTGTCTCCAGTAATGCTGAAATCGATAAGGGTGTACGCCCCTAAAATAGGACGACAGAATACAGTTAAATCAGCCCCGCAACGATGCAAGGGCGATTGGCAGCGGTTAATAAAATCTCTTACATACTTTGCCAGCACGTGTTTAGCGCTTCATAAAGATGAGCCTAGTCGGGTTTAAACACCCCAATGACGGCGCCCGTGGCTTTTTCGGTCACTTTGATATCGGTTTGCTGCTCACGATAATCACAGTCAGTACATTCTACGGTTTCGATACCGTTTTCTTTAAACAGCAAAATGCTGTCTTTCGCGCCGCACTTAGGGCATTTTGCGCCAGCAACAAAGCGTTTTTTTATTTTAGTGGTCATGATACAAACCTATAAATGGCTACGCGCCCAGCGATAAGCGAATCATCGGCGTTAAGGCGAAAATGTGGCGCTATTTTGCCATACTACCCAGCTATTGCCAGTCCTTGAATAAACTTGTGCTGCCATACTCCCTGACTACGCGGTAGAGCGCTATCGCACTAGGCCATAAAAAGTCGAAGAAATACGCAGCAACTCGGCCTAAGTTGTGGTTTGCCATGAGCTTGTACGTTATCATCACAACCCTTACTCATTCATGATATGACCAAGTTGTAGTTAATGATCAGCATCAACCAAGCACAATTAATCCGTGGTAGCAAAACCCTGCTCGACGAAGCCTCTCTGACCATCTATCCCGGCCATAAGGTCGGCCTAGTGGGCGCCAACGGCACGGGTAAATCCTCACTGCTCGCATTAATTATGGGTCACCTGAGCTTAGATAAAGGCGAGTTTAGTATGCCTTCGGGTTGGCAGATTGCCAGCGTCGCCCAGGAAACCCCTGCACTCGAAATGTCTGCACTTGAATATGTGCTTGATGGCGATAAAGAATATCGCCAGCTTGAGGCTGATCTGCATATTGCACAGGAACATAATGATGGCCATGCGATCGCCACCTTGCACGGTAAAATCGATGCCATTGGCGGTTATGCTATTCGCGCCCGCGCCGGAGCCCTACTTGCAGGTTTAGGCTTTAGCGAAGCCGAGCAAAATAACCCAGTGAAAAGCTTTTCGGGCGGTTGGCGGATGCGCCTCAACTTAGCCCAAGCACTGCTATGCCGCTCGGACTTACTGCTGCTCGACGAACCGACCAACCACTTAGACTTAGATACCATGTACTGGCTCGAAGGTTGGATTAAGTCCTATCAAGGCACGCTGATTTTAATCAGCCACGATAGGGATTTTATCGATGAAATCGTTGATGAAATCGTTCATGTCGAAAATCAAAAACTCAATTTTTACAAAGGCAACTACAGTGCCTTTGAGCGCATCCGCGCTGAACGTATGGCACAGCAACAAGTCGCCTTTGAGCGCCAACAAAAAGAACGGGCGCATATGCAGTCTTTTGTTGACCGCTTCCGCTATAAGGCCAGTAAAGCCAAACAAGCGCAGAGCCGCTTAAAGGCGCTGGAGCGGATGACTGAGCTGTTACCATCTCAAGCAGATAGCCCGTTTTATATGGAGTTTCGCCCGCCTGAGGCCCTGCCTAATCCGCTGATTAAGATGGAGCAAGTGGCTGTTGGCTATGGCGATAAGCAAATCCTCAGCAAAGTGCATTTAAACTTAGTGCCCGGTGCGCGTATTGGGTTGCTCGGCCGTAACGGTGCGGGTAAATCAACCCTAATCAAGCTTTTATCAGGCCAGTTATTACCGATGACCGGATTGTATGAGCCCAATCCCGGACTGAATATCGGTTACTTTGCCCAGCATCAAATTGAATTTTTACGCTTAGACGATACGCCGCTGCAACATTTAGTGCGTCTTGCGCCTAATGCCCGCGAGCAGGAATTGCGTAACTTCCTCGGTGGTTTTGGCTTTAATGGCGATATGGCACTCTCGCCAGTGCGCCCCTTCTCGGGAGGCGAAAAAGCCCGTTTAGTGTTGGCATTATTGGTATGGCAACGGCCCAATCTGTTGCTGCTTGACGAACCAACCAACCATTTAGATTTAGAGATGCGCCATGCGCTCACTATGGCATTGCAAACCTTTGAAGGTGCAATGGTGATCGTATCGCACGACCGCCATTTATTGCGCTTAACCTGTAGCGACTACTATTTAGTTGATCAAGGTGAAGTACAAGCCTTTGATGGCGATCTTGACGATTACCACCAATGGTTGCTCGACGCAGCGAAAGCCGCCAGTGCCAACCAAGCGGCCAACAGCGATGACACCAAGCCCGCTGTTGATAAGAAGCAGCAAAAGCGCTTAGAGGCTGAGCTACGCCAAAAAGTGTCGCCCCTTAAACGTAAACAAGCCAAGTTAGAAATTGATCAACAAAAACTCAGTGAACGCCTTGCCGAGTTAGAACACCTGCTCGCCGATGGCGAGTTATATGATCAAGACAATAAAGCCAAGCTCACCTCGGTACTGAATGAACGCACCAGCTTGACACAGACGCTAGAAGAAAGTGAAATGCAATGGCTTGAGCTACAAGAAGAAATTGATGCAATGGAACTTGAGTTAATGGGCCAATAATCGGTCTGCTGTCGCCTAATTGACAAGGAAGCCGTATGTCGAATGTAACCCCGCTAGACAGCCAAATTTGGCATTGGTGTGATATGAGCTATGGGCAAAATAAAGTGCTTTGCCTTGAGCTTCAAGATAATTGTCAGGTGAATGTGAATCTATTACTGCTAGCGCAGTATTTAGATCTCACCAGTGATGTGGCGGGGCCACGGGAATATTCAACCGAGCAATGGCAACAACTCGTCAATGCAGTATGGGAATGGGATGAAAAGTTTCTCACACCCTATCGCCGTTTGCGTCGTCTCGCCAAAGCCAGCCTGAATGCAGCAGAATATCAGCAAATGCTCGATGTTGAGTTGATGATGGAACGCAAGGCGCAGCGCACTATTTTACATGCCGTCAATGATTTATCGCCTAGCGGTCAACAAACCAATCTCGTGAGTTACCTCGCGCTATTTGGTTTATCCGCTGCGGATGTTACTGCGCTAGATCTTATCGCACCTTAACTGGCCTCACGCACAGCTTACTTAACCTGAACTCGGGATAACGAGTGTCGGAAAAATCTAAATTTAACAATCAAAATCAATGCTATAAATGATTTTTTTGAAAAGAAGAATCTTTTTTCTGACTGAATGCGCAGATTTTTGCGCATATCAAGGCGCTCTGTCGTATGCCATAGCGAGCTATGGTTAGACAGAGCAACGCAGAGAGGCCCGAAAAGATGCCTATTCAGCGGCTCTACTTATCCCGAGCTCAGGTTTACTTAGTGCGAGCTTGAGGATAACGCTGGCAGCCATCCCCAATGTTAAGCCAGCTCAACTGCTGCTCAGTATAAATATGGTAATTAGGCTGCACTGAATTTGGATCATCTAAGCTGGCGATCGTTAGGGTGAGATAGTCGGGATACTCAGTGTGCCGAAAGGTCAGTGAGTAGCCACATTGGGCGCAAAATCCGCGTCTTACATATTCTGATGAGGCAAACTCAGTGATGTTGCCCTTAAGCCATGTCACCTGCGACACGTTAAAATCCATCCAAGCACCAAAGGCTGCCCCAATACTCTTTTGGCACATGCGGCAGTGACAATAATCCGCATCGAAGGGCTTGCCCTCAATCCGATAACGAATCGCTCCGCATAAACAACCGCCCTGTTGCAAGATCTTAGACATATCCATTAACCCTCATCAAACAGAGCAAAAACCTAATACATTAAGTTACCTTGATTATCTTGTGTAACTGGCCAGTCAAGACAGCTCATTACGCATCAATTTCTTGCTGCAATTTTTCCAGCTCATCCAAAATATGCAGAAATTTTTGGCCAAACTCCGTCACTTGATATTCGACCCGCGGTGGTAATTCGTTATAAATGACCTTATCTAAAATGCCAAATTCAATGTTCTTTTTTAAACATTGATTCAATACCTTAGTGGAAAGTCCCTCGACTGAGCGCACCATTTCTCCAGGCCTTTGGATCCCATTGGCCAACAACTGATAAACCGTTAATGACCATTTGCAACCATAAATCGTCTCGACCATTCGGGCTGAGCGCTCAGGCGGCGATTTGCGAGAAATAATTTTTTCATTGTTATTCATAAAGATGTACCAAAAAGTACCTGCCTAACCAATTTGTACTTACTGTTCAGATAGTTATTGAGTCCATAAGATTACCACCTTGATAATACATAGGAGTAGCAAATGCAATTTAATACCTCAAATCTGGCCATTATTATTGGCGGTAGTAGCGGCATCGGTTTTGAAACCGCTAAACAACTGGTCAAGCAAGGCGTACCAGTGCTTATCGTGGGTAATCAACAAGAAAAACTCACCGCCGCCGTCGCTGCACTCAAACAGGAAAATACAATCCCCGAGTTACAGGTCGAGGGGTTTCAAGCCAACCTTTACCAAGCTGCGGATCTTAATCGCCTGATTGCACACATTAACCAACTCGAGCATAAGGTCGGCTATCTCGTCAATGCGGCGGGGTATTTCAATCCCAAATCCTTTATTGACCACACTGAAGCCGATTACGAACTGTATATGGGGTTAAATAAAGCGCTGTTCAGGATTACCCAAGCCGTGACCCACAAGATGATCGATGCGGGCGGTGGTAGTATAGTGAACATAGGTTCGATGTGGGCAAAACAAGCGGTTAAAGCCACGCCTTCGTCGGCGTATTCGATGGCCAAAGCTGGGTTACACGCATTAACCCAACACTTAGCGATGGAACTGGCGGACAAGCATATTCGCGTCAATGCGGTTTCACCTGCGGTGGTCAATACGCCAATCTATAACGCTTTTATTCCAAAGGAAGAGCGAGACCAAGTGCTTGCAAGCTTTGATGCTTTTCATCCAATTGGACGAGTCGGCACTCCTGCCGATGTGGCAAATAGCGTGTGCTTTTTGTTATCCAATGACACCAGCTGGGTAACAGGTGCAATTTGGGATGTTGATGGCGGCGTGATGGCAGGACGCAACTAAATTCACGAGTTAATACACTGCGAGCGACACATAACTAATCATTAGAAAAGGTTAAATCGGGTCTAACACTATGCTTAATATGAACTTTAGTGAACGTATCGTTATTGATACTGAGCAGCAACCTTGGTTGCCAAGCCCTGCTCAAGGGGTGTGGCGTAAACCACTGGAGCGGGAGGCTAAGGAATCAGGGCACACCACCAGCATAGTGAAATATGACGCGGGCTCGCAGTTTACGACCCACCAGCATCCGCAGGGCGAAGAAATCCTTGTGCTCGAAGGGGTATTTTCCGATGAAAACGGTGATTATCCCGCGGGTAGTTATCTTCGCCATCCCCCCGGGAGCCAACATGCTCCTTTTAGCCAAACAGGTTGCGTGATTTTCGTAAAACTTAACCAATTCGATCCGCGGGATCTCGAACTGATCAGAATGAATACTCAGCAGACACCATGGTTACCGGGTATTGGTGGCTTACAAGTCATGCCGTTACACGAGTTCGAGCACCAACATACCGCATTAGTGAAATGGCCTAAGGGAGAAAAATTTCAACCCCATCGGCATTTTGGTGGCGAAGAAATCTTAGTGTTATCGGGCAAGTTTCAAGATGAGCTAGGTGAATATCCGCGCCACACATGGATACGCAGCCCCCATATGAGCGGCCATTTTCCTTTTGTCGAAGAGGAAACCATTATCTTAGTAAAAACTGGCCATTTACCCATTAGCGCCATGTAACGCTAGCAGACGACTCATTAGGCTTAGACCGCATAAGTGTTAGCGACTGACTTATGCGGCCAAGGAAATATCAGCCTTTGCCATCGGTGAGCTTTTGCGCCAGCGCGGTGGCATTGCGAGCGGTAATACCATAAATCGACAACTGTGGGTTTGCACCTAAGCTAGTCGGGAAGATAGAACCGTCCATCACCGATAGATTATCCAGATAATGTGACTGACCATAGCTATTGACCATAGAGAGCTTTTCATCTTCGCCGAATGGACAGCCACCCATCACATGGGCCGAAGCCACCACCGTCTTTAGCGGCGCTAAGTCCATTTGGGCTATGCTCTCTTTCGCCTCCTTCCATGAGGACAAATAGGGCATACCGTCACTAATAGGCAGTACTTTTAATGCACCCGCAGAGAATTGCAATTCGGCCATGCTGGCATAGGCTCGCCGCACAGCCCGCCAAAAGGCGTCGGTTAGTGGATAGTCCAAACTAAAGCCCGTTGGGGTTAAATGCACTTGTCCACCTTGACTGTCGGGATGATAACCGTCGCGAACCAAGGCGATAGTCACCTGCAACTGATTAAACTGCGCCATCAACTCAGCATGGCTTAATCCATAACCTATGGTCTTAGAGGCGATCAAAATCGGATGCACTGGCGGCACTTCGAGCTTGTAACCTAACTCGCCATCTGCGCCATTTTTCCAAACAAACTCATCGGAATAGATAGATTGAGGTGCGCCGCTGTGGGCATTAATCGCATCGGCAAATACGCCGCCAGAAAGCACAGTGGGATGTAAAAAGGTTCGTTTGCCCAATAACTGGTAGGGATCGGGCACCTCAGAGCGCATCATTAAGGTCGGCGTGTGGATAGCGCCAGCGCTCAAAATATAGTGTTTGGCTTTAAACAGCAGCTCAACCGCAGTCGGCCTTAAATTAACGTCGAGCGCCTGTGCCTTGAGGGCAAAGACTTGGCCATTATGGTGTTCAATTTTAACGACTTTGGCGCGACTAATCAGCTGTGCGCCCTTCTCTAATGCACTCGGAATTGTCGTAACTAGCATAGACTGTTTGGCATTGACTGGGCAGCCCATCCCGCAATAGCCAGTATTCCAACAGCCCGCCACATTACGCTTAATGACGGTGTAATCCCAACCTAGGTTGATACAGCCTTGCTTGAGTGCGCCGTTATTGCGGTTAGGCTCATAATTCCATTCGTGGATATTGAGCCGCTGCTCCATCTGCTCGAACCAAGGCGCGAGGGTTTCAGGATCGAGTCCGGCTACCGATTTATGCTGTGCCCAAAAGGCTAAGGCTTCCTTTGGTGTACGAATGGAGGTGGTCCAATTGATGGTCGTCGAGCCCCCCACGGCGCGACCTTGGAAAATACCAATCGCTTTATCGGCGGTTTTCATCGCCGCCGCCTGTTGATACAAATTCGGATACGCGACCCGCTCCTCCATATTAAAATCGCTGGAGGATTTAAGCGGTCCCGCTTCAATCATGATCACACTGAGCCCAGCTTGGGTGAGGATCTCCGCCGCTACGCCGCCGCCTGCGCCCGTGCCCACAATCACCACATCGGCTTCAAATTGTTGGTTTTCTTGCAGCTGACTGGCATCGGTATGTAACCAACCGGAATTTAAGCCTGTCACTATGGGATCTATGATTGCCACTTGGAATACTCCATCTTCACATTATTGTTATTATTAGAAATTTGGCCTATTTGAACAACTCAGGCTTGGCGTAGTGGAGTCGGCTCCAATGCTCAGGACAGGCGTAATAACTGGCCATCACTAATTCTCGCAGGCCTAAATAAGCCGTTTGCAATAACGCAAAGTAGCTGTGACGCCAAGTCTCGAGCATTTGGGTCAACTCGGCGGGAGAGCGCATTAACAGTGGCGTCATGCTTGAGGTAAGTAGCAATAATCCAAGGCGATTCTCGAGCATATCGAGTAGTTCAAATAACTCTGACTGCTGTTCATCTGGCAACACAGCGATCGATTGTTTAATGGCATCTAAGGTGCGATTTTGCGCCGCCACCTTATGGGTTGCCACATCAGGCAAAGCCCCATCAAGCATCACAGGCAACAGCACACTGAATAATAAGCGGTAGTCTTTCCCCTCGCCTTCATCGGGTAGACTAAATTCGGGAGAATAAAGATTCACCCCTAGGGCTATCGCCGCTGTACCAGCAAACGCGCCCAGTAAAAAGGTTCGTCTATTCATCAATGTCTCCCCAAGACGCTTAGTGTTAAATTACTGTGCTACAATGACCGCGAACCTAAATTAAACACACGTTTTAATTTTCAGCAATAGTTGATGCCAAGATAAGATCCCATGCCAAACGCTTTTACACCGCCTTGGTGGGCCAAAAGTCCCCATGTACAAACCATTTTGCCCGTATTCACTAAAGTGGCCAAACCTGTGCTTGAGCGACAGCGACTCGAGCTTCCCGATGGCGATTTTATCGATTTAGATTGGCAAACTAGGCCAGAAATCGGTAAACCCATTGTGGTTATCATTCATGGATTAGAGGGTAGTGCCCAGTCCCATTATGCCAGACGCATTCTGCAAGCCTGTAAAGAACAAGAGTTAGCCGCCGTGGTTCACCATCATAGAAGCTGCTCAGGTGAAGCCAATCGTCTCGCCCGCAGTTACCACAGTGGCGACACCGACGATTTGCAGTTTAGCCTAAGCCAGCTGCAACAAACCTATCCGCAATCACCTTTATTGGCAGTAGGTTACAGCTTAGGCGGCAATGTATTAACCAAATATCAAGGCGAATATCAAGAGCACAGCCTGTTGAGTCGCGCTGTAGTCGTGTCGGCGCCGCTGCAATTATCGGCCTGTGCAAAACGCTTAGAGAATGGTTTTTCAAAGGTGTATCAAAGCCATTTAATCAAGCAGTTACAATATAAGGTCAATCAAAAGCTTAATGATCCAGAGCTTGCTGGCACTATGACCTTGACCCCAATCCAAGTTGCTAATCTCAATACTTTTTATGACTTTGACGATAAAGTCACCGCCCCGCTCCATGGATTTTTAGGTGTAGAAGATTACTATACCCGCGCCAGCGGCTTACCCTTTGTTAGCCGAATCACTAAGCCTACGCTAATTATGCATGCCAAGGACGATCCCTTTATGACGGATGAGGTCATCCCGCATCCCAGCCAGCTTTCCGAACATGTGGAATATGAGTTACATGCCCATGGCGGCCATGTTGGTTTTATCGAAGGCGGCACGCCATGGAAGCCACGCTATTATTTAGAGCGGCGCATTTTAGACTTTTTACTCGCCAATGATGCGTCATCGGCACCTTAAGGAACCCGAATGCTTATCCCCTATGATGCCTTACTCCAACTTCCCAAAGAGACCTTAGTCAATTTGCTCCGCGAATATTTGTTAGGGCAAGTGGAAGATGGAAGTTTTACTAGCCTAGATGAGCAAGAACTATCAGGCGCAATTGTGCAATGCCAACAAGCACTTAAACAAGGTAAACTTGTCTTAGAATACAGTGAAGAGGATGAGTCCTTTGCCATTCGTCACGCTGACCAAGTGGCCAAACGGCAAGATTGACCATTAGTATCCCTGTGCCGTATAAATAGCTTATACGGTTTATCGCTCCCACTGAGCGGCTCTTTATGGTGCCTAGGTAGAAAAAATGTCAGCAAAACATCCAATTATTGCAGTTACAGGCTCATCTGGGGCAGGAACCACCACAACCACCACCGCCTTTAGTCATATTTTTCGCCAACTTGGAATCAATGCCGCCTTTGTAGAAGGGGATAGTTTTCATCACTATACCCGCGCAGAGATGGAAGTGATGATCCGTAAATCCCAAGCCGAGAATCGTAACCTGAGCTATTTTGGCCCCGAGGCCAATAACTTTGCCCGCCTAGAACAATGCTTTCGCGATTATGGCGCCACGGGCCAAGGTGAAACCCGCAGCTACTTACACACCTTTGACGAAGCCGTGCCCTTTAACCAAATGCCTGGCACCTTCACCCAATGGCGTCCACTGCCCGAAAACACCGATATGTTGTATTACGAAGGCTTACATGGCGGTGTGGTCACGGGCGATGCCAATGTGGCCCAGCATGTGGATTTGCTGATCGGCATGGTGCCTATCGTTAACCTAGAGTGGATCCAAAAGATTATTCGCGATACTTCGGAGCGTGGCCATAGCCGCGAAAAAGTCATGGGCTCGATTGTCCGCAGTATGGACGATTATATTAAGCATATGACGCCGCAATTTTCGCGCACCCATATCAACTTCCAACGGGTGCCGACGGTAGATACCTCTAACCCCTTCAGCGCCAAGGATATTCCGAGCCTTGATGAAAGCTTTGTAGTGATCCGTTTTCGCGGCATCAACAACGTCGACTTCCCCTATTATTTGAGCATGATCCAAGGCTCCTTTATGTCACGGGTTAACACCTTGGTGGTGCCGGGTGGCAAAATGTCCCTCGCAATGGAGCTGATCCTTACACCGCTGATTAAAGATTTGATGGAAAAACGCCAACAGCTTAATAGTCCGCAGGCGAACTGAGATAGCGTTAACGTTTGACTAAAGGCTAATGAAATAAAGCCTTTTTGAGCAATAGATTAAGTTTGATTTAAGCCATTGAAGTTAATCTTATTGGCATCGGGATTTCAGGCGAAAGAACGATAGTTGGCATACTCTTGGGAGTTAATTCCCCCATCTTGATCTGTTGATTCCCTTGAGTATGTCAGCAACCTTCAAAACAATTTTGAGCTGTTAACTCCACATCCATGCTTGATCTGTTGATTCCCTTGGGTATGCCAGCAACCCCATTCAGCGTTAAGTCTTAGCTGTTAATTCCACATCCATGCTTGATCTGTTGATTCCCTTGAGTATGTCAGCAACCACGCAACCCCATTCAGCGTTAAGTCTTAGCAGTTAATTCCACTTCAATGCTTGATCTGTTGATTCCCTTGGGTATGTCAGCAACGCTGAACCAAATAGCTTCTAGCAGCGAAGCGCTCTCGCAGTTGCGAAGCAACGCCCTAGATTCTAGCAGCAGCGTTTTTTTGCTGCGCCCTAGCAAACCAGATTTTTATACATCACCATACATTCCAAGGCGATACCGCGGGGTGAGCAATAGATAGACTCCTCCTCAAAACCTTCACCGCCGAAACCGCAGTGGCGATAAAATTCGACCGCATTTAAAGTAGATTCTAATCGCAATTGGGCGATGCCTTAGTTAAAGGCTTTTGTTTCAATAAATTGCAGTAACGACTTGCCGACACCTAAGCCCATCGCCTCGGGAGCAACGAACAGCGCCTCGACCTGAGCATAGGGTTCATCCAGCATGATGGTACCAACCAAAGTGCCTTCTTGAGTTTCATCATCAAGGATTTCAGCCACATAAAAATGTGCGCCCACCATACGACGAAAAGATTCGGTCAATTCGCCCTGCATCCAAATCTGCAAGTCATCTTGAGCATAAAATCCGGCGCAGCCTTTATTAATCGCCGCATTGCGAATGTCCCAGCAAGCCTTAGCATCTAATTGCGTTGCTTTACGTATCCTTAGCATAGTCATCCCGATAAATAGCCCAGGCCCTAGCTGTGGCCATAACCATAGCCAACCGCTAATACGCTGAATCATAAAATAAACATATAAAGACTCATACTGCCCACGCTTTAATTTTATGCAATAAAAAACCGCCCGAAGACGGTTTTAATACAATAAGAAGCTTTACTTGCAAGCTTAGCCGCAAAGGCAAACTCAGTCGCGAAAGCAATCTTAGCCTTTAATCAGCTCGCTGATGGTCAGCACGCCGTGGGTGGTCGCGCCAGCGCCCCATAGTGCAGAAGCCGAATCTTCGAAGGCGGCCGCTAAATCCACGTGTAGCCACTTGGCTTCTGGCGAAACGAAACGCCACAGGAAGCCGGCCGCATTCGAGGCACCGCCCGCACCACCGCCCTTCACTGGGCGGCTGTTTGCCGTGTCAGCATAGGCCGATGGACACATGTCTTTATGCCAAGGATCCAGTGGCAATGGCCATACACGCTCAGCTACTGTCGAAGCTTTTTGTTGCGCCAGTTGTAACACTTCTGTCTGTGGCGAAAAAATCGCGTTGTAGTTAGAGCCCACCGCCATCACAGCTGCGCCAGTTAAGGTTGCTGCATCGATAATAAAAGGAGCACCCGTCGCAGAAGCCGCTTGCAGACCATCGGCCAGCACTAAGCGCCCTTCGGCATCGGTGTTAACCACTTCAACTGTGACGCCATTTTTGTAGGTGAGGATATCACCCAGCTTATAGGCACGGCCGCTGATCAGGTTTTCAGCGCAGCAGAGGAATAATTTAACGCGTTTGTTCAGGCCCGATTTAATCGCTAAACCTAAAGCGGCAGTAACAGTGGCGGCGCCGCCCATATCACACTTCATGCCCAGCATGCCTTCAGAAGCTTTAATGCTGTAACCGCCGGAGTCGAAGGTAATCCCTTTACCGACTAAGGCAACAGATACTGGGGCATCGGCTGACAGCGGGTTAAAGTCTAGCTCTAACATTGCAGGTGGACGCTCACTGCCGCGACCTACAGCATGAATACCAATCCATTGCTCTGCTAATAATGCTTCACCTTCAATAATACGGTAACTGACCTTGGCACCACCGAGTTCGGCTAACCATTTGGCCGCTTGCTGCGCCAGTTTCACAGGAGACAGATTTTCAGGGGTATCGTTGATCAGTTGACGGGCAAATGTCGCCACGTCTAAGCGACGTTGTAATTCGGCTTGAACAGCTTCATCGCCGCACCATTGGATCTTGTAACCGGGCTTAGCTGTGGCAAACCCTTGGGCGAAGACCCATTGGCTATTTAGATCCCAAAGAGAACCCACCAATGCGACGGTATTAATCCCTTGATTACGTAATTTACGCGCCGCCATTTGAATTTGGCGTAGCTCATCGCCGCCACCTAAGTGGACTAATGCGCCTTCGGCATTGAAGGTCACATCGGCTTTGCCCCAATGGGCTGCGGGGGCATCTTTGGTTAACTCAACTCTCATCACTTCAGTCACTTTAAGTTCACTCATGAGGGGTCCTTATTTTAATTTGTTCTTGCTCTTATACCCATGCAAGTTGAGGTGAGACGTCCGGCATCCTCAGGCTTTTGGGGTATACATAGTACAACGGGGTTGGCGGCAGTTTACTGCCAGTGGCCCAGGACTGAAAGCCATCGGCCTAAGTTACCGAGGTAAAATCTGTAAACATTTGCGAAATTTGTTAGTCTTTGGCGCCAGAATCAACTAGCTACAGGGATCACATGCACTTTACTCCAGCACTGAAATCGGGAAAGCTACTTAAGCGCTACAAACGTTTTCTCGCCGATGTCCAACTCGAAGACGGCAGTGAAATCACCCTGCATTGCCCCAATACCGGTTCAATGCGTAACTGCCTGTTCCCCGGTGAAACCGTGTGGTTTTCCACGTCTAACAATCCTAAACGTAAATATGCCCATACATGGGAGTTGATGACCACGCCAACGGGTGGCCTTATCGGCATTCATTCGGGCAATGCCAACGCCCTAGTCGAGGAGGCACTTAATAAAGGTATTATCACTGAACTTAAAGGTTACGACAGCTTAAGCCGCGAAGTGAAGTACGGCGATGAAAATAGCCGCATCGATATCTTGCTTGAGGCTGCTCAAAAACCCGCCTGTTATATAGAAGTCAAAAGTTGTACTTTGCTCGAGGATGGCCAAGGTTATTTCCCCGATGCTGTGAGTCTTCGCGGCCAAAAACATCTACGGGAATTAATGCACATGGCCAGCCTTGGGCACAGAGCCGTCTTGCTATTTGTGGTGCAACATACTGACATTATGAGTGTGGCACCAGCGGCACACATTGACCCTGAGTATTCTAACCTATTGAAAAAAGCTATTTTATCAGGTGTAGAAGTACTAGCGTATCGCTGCGAAATATCCCCCGATGAGATACATCTGGCCCAATCATGCCCAGTCCGAGTATGATGTTAAGATTGAGTAAAATACTTTTTCATTTCAATTAGCGAAGGCAGTCAAAAAATTCTGTCAAGGTGAAACGAAAAATTTGCCTCGTTGTAAAGATTCTGATATAGATAGCGGCCGTTCTTAAGGACGCCCTACAAACGCAAATGATGACAGGAGATGCGTTATGCCTGAAGGCACCAAAAAACTTGGCGTACTCGCTATCGCAGGTGTAAGTCCCTACCAGGAAAAACCCGGTGAGGAGTATATGAACGCTAAGCAACTGGGTCACTTCAAGATCATTCTTGAAGCTTGGCGCAATCAGTTGCGTGAGGAGGTCGACCGTACTCTGAGTCATATGCAGGATGAAGCAGCAAACTTTCCCGATCCTGTAGACCGTGCAGCGCAAGAAGAAGAGTTCAGTCTCGAATTACGTGCGCGTGACCGAGAACGTAAACTGATCAAGAAGATCGAAAAAACTCTCCAGAAAATCGAAGAAGACGATTTTGGCTTCTGCGATTCTTGCGGTATCGAAATCGGCATTCGCCGTCTCGAAGCGCGTCCAACAGCCGATCAGTGTATCGACTGTAAAACGCTTGCAGAGATCAAAGAGAAGCAAATGGCGGGTTAATCGGCCATCCTAGGCGGGGAGTTCCCCGCCTACTTGTTTGTGCATCTTGCATAAACATCCTCTCGTTTCACTTCGCTTTTTTGTTAGTATCCCCCTAAAATACAGCCACTTTGACTGGTTATTCCTGCAAATTCCTATGATGGCGACTCACTCTTTCAACACTTCCGCTTTACATCCTTATGTTGGCCGTTTTGCGCCTTCGCCCTCAGGAGCATTGCATTTTGGCTCGCTAGTCGCCGCCCTTGGTAGTTATCTGCGGGCGCGCTCAGAGGGAGGAAAGTGGTTAATACGCGTTGAGGATATTGATCCACCTAGGGAAGTTGCAGGCGCCGCCGATGATATTTTACGCACCTTAGAGGCTTATGGTTTCGAATGGGACGATGCGGTGCTGTACCAGAGTGCGCGCACCGAGGCCTATCAGGCCAAACTCGATGAGTTACTCGCTGAGGATAACGCCTACTTCTGCCAGTGCAGTCGCAAACAGATTCAAGCCATGGGTGGGATTTACGATGGCCGCTGCCATCGGTTAGCCACGCCACATCACAGTGGTGCGGTTCGGCTAGTTAATCGCGCTCAAGTGGCCGAGTTTACCGATAACCTGATGGGAAAAGTGATTGTAGATCGGGCCTTTGCTGCTGAAGATTTTATTATCAAACGTAGTGATGGACTTTATGCCTATCAACTCGCCGTAGTGCTGGATGACGCCTACCAAGGCATTACCGAGGTGGTGCGGGGCTACGATTTAATCGAAGCCAGTTGTCGCCAATTAAGCTTATATCAAACCTTTGGTCTAACTGCGCCGCAGTGGTTGCACTTACCGCTCGCCAGTTTAAGTCCGGGTTTTAAGCTGTCAAAACAAAATCACGCGCAGGCTATCGATAAACAGCATCCGCAAGCGAGTCTCAATGCAGCCCTCGCCTTTTTGGGCCAAGCACCGGTAGAGCTCACAACTGCGCCGCAAATGCTGGCCCAGGCAGTGGCCCAGTTTCAATTGTCGGCAATCCCTAAACAGCGGGAAATCCTGATCGCCCCTTAAAGCCTGACGGGCAAGTTCTCGACCTAAAAGCATCATGTTATCAGCGCTAAGTCGTGGCATAGCTCAAAAATCGCGATATACCCATCGGGACGCAATTGGTATATCATAGCCGCCAGATTTTTAATCACATAACAGATACATTCCGAGGTGTCCCATTTTTCGCCGTATTAGCCAATTCTGCAAGCAGCTATTTGAAGACGCGCCTAAAACGACCGCTCCAACTCCAGCTCAGATTGAACCCCAAACGCCAGAACTTACTTCAGGCGGCTTAAGCTTGGCGATCGTGCCTCGGGATGCGCACACCATTTCCCGCAAGCAGATCAGTGAAAATGCGCTTAAGGTACTATATCGACTGAATAAAGCTGGTTTCCAAGCCTATTTAGTGGGCGGGGGTGTACGGGATTTGCTCCTTGGGCTTGAACCGAAAGATTTTGACGTAGTTACCAATGCAACGCCGGAAGAAATCAAAAAACTGTTCCGTAATTGCCGTGTTGTTGGTCGTCGATTCCGCCTTGCCCATATTGTGTTTGGCCGCGATGTGATTGAAGTGGCGACTTTCCGTGGCCACCACGGTGAAAGCAATGAAAAGATTTCCAAAGCCAATGCCGAAGGGCGTTTGCTCAGGGATAACGTGTACGGAGAAATCGACGAAGACGCCGAGCGCCGCGATTTTACCGTTAACGCCCTTTACTACGATATTAGCGACTACTCTATCCGCAGTTATGGCGGTGGGATGGAAGATCTTAAGGCTGGAACCTTAAAACTGATTGGCGATCCCGAAACCCGTTACCGCGAAGATCCAGTGCGTATGCTCAGAGCCGTGCGTTTTGCCACTAAGCTCAGCATGACAATCGATGAAGTAACTGCTAAACCAATCAAACAGTTAGCACCACTGCTCAAAGATATTCCTGCCGCCCGCATGTATGAAGAAGTGCTCAAACTCTTCTTCGCCGGCAAAGCCATGGCAAACTTTGAAATGATGCAGGAATATAAACTGTTTGCGCCCCTATTTCCTCAGGTTGACGCCCTATTAAAAGAAGCGCCTAAAGGTCCGGCAATGAAGATGGTGCAAGCCATCATGAAGAGTACGGATGATCGCGTTAATGAAGATAAGCCCGTCACGCCATCGTTTTTCTATGCGGCGATTCTCTGGTATCCACTGCGCCAACGCGCCGAAGATATTGCCGTTGAAAGTGGCCTTACTTTATACGATGCTTTTTTCGCCGCCATGGGCGATGTGATGGAGCAGCAATGCCAAACCATTAGTATTCCTCGCCGCTTTAGCACACCAGCCAAGGATATCTGGCAACTACAACTTCGCTTTGAGCGCAGCCAAGGCACGCGCGCCTTTAAACTGTTAGAGCATCCGAAGTTTAGAGCGGCATACGACTTACTGTTACTGCGTGGCGAAGTCGAAGGGGGCAATCTGGCCAAGAGTGCAGCCTGGTGGCAACAGTTTGTTGAAGCGGATGAAACCGAGCGTTTGGCGATTGCCCGCAGCGGTAATAAAGCCTCGAGCAGCCGTAATCGCAATTCACCTCAGCGTCGCCGTCGCCGCCCAAGTGCAGCCAAAGCCGAAGAATAATGACTCAAGTGTTTGTCGCCCTTGGAGCGAATCTTGAAGATCCCCAAGCACAGCTGGACAATGCCGTAGCGGCCTTGTCCACCTTGGCTGAAAATCAAAGTCTTAGGGTATCTCCCTATTACCGTTCAACGCCAATGGGTGAGGTTGTACAACCTGACTATATTAATGCTGTCGCTGGCTTTGAAACTCAGCTGGCCCCGCTGGCCTTATTAGATGCACTGCAACACATTGAAAATACCCAAGGCCGTGTACGCCAAGAGCGTTGGGGGCCCAGAACATTAGATCTAGACTTACTCTTGTATGACAACGCCATTATCGATGAGCCCAGACTCAAAGTGCCGCACTACGGCATGAAAGAACGTAGCTTTGTGCTAGTTCCTTTAGCTGCCATTGCGCCCGATCTCGTGTTGCCCTGTAAAACGCCGCTACACAGCCTTATCAGTGAAAAATTCTTGGCCGAGTTACAACTACTGGGCAATGATCATTGAAGTCAGCCCCCAGTTAGCTTATAACACCACTTCCATTTGGTTTGAAGATCACCCATATGTCTAAAGTTACTAGCTCAACCCTGTTGAAATACAAACAGGAAGGTAGAAAATTCACCGCTCTGACAGCCTATGATGCCAGCTTTGCCAGCGCGTTCGACGGCGAAGGCATCGATGTGCTACTGGTCGGCGATTCTTTGGGAATGGTTCTGCAAGGCCACGATGATACGCTGCCCGTCACGACAGCCGAAATCGCCTATCACACTCGTTGTGTGCGTCGCGGTATCGAGCGATCACTGCTGATCGCCGATATGCCGTTTATGAGTTACGCCACGCCAGAACAAACCATGGAAAACGCCACCGCACTAATGCAGGCGGGTGCTAATATGGTCAAGCTGGAAGGCGGTCACTGGTTACTCGAAACGGTTACTAAACTGACCGAGCGCGGTATTCCTGTCTGCGCCCACTTGGGCCTCACCCCGCAATCTGTACACGTTTTTGGCGGTTTTAAAGTGCAGGGCCGTGATGCTGAAAATGCCCAGCGCATTCTCGATGAAGCCAAAGCCTTAGAGGCGGCAGGCGCGCAGCTGTTAGTGGTTGAATGTATTCCAGCATCGCTTGCTACCGCCATTACTCAAGCATTAACTATCCCTGTAATTGGCATTGGCGCGGGCGCCAGCACCGATGGTCAGATTCTGGTGATGCACGACGTGCTCGGTATTTCGAGTGGTTATATTCCACGTTTTTCAAAGAACTACCTCAAGCAAACGGGCGAAATCCGCTCGGCGGTTCGCGCTTATATTGAAGAAGTGGCCAATGGCACCTTCCCGAGTGCAGATCACACGTTCAACTAAGCGTGCTAGCACTCATTAAGCTAAATAGTGCTAAGCACACAGACTACTCATTTTAGGTTTTAGCAAGGTAAGAGTTAATGATCACTAGCGCCCATATCGATGATATTCGTACTCAAGTGCGAGCATGGCGTGCCAAGGGCGAGACTGTCGCCTTTGTGCCGACCATGGGCAATCTCCATCAGGGACACATCACCTTAGTGAAAGAAGCGGCGAAGAAGTGCGATCATGTAGTCGTGTCTATCTTCGTCAATCCCATGCAGTTTGGGCAAAATGAAGATCTCGATGCCTACCCGCGCACCTTAGAGGCCGATAGCCAAGCCTTAACCGCGGCGGGCGCCGAGCTGTTGTTTACCCCAACACCGGCGATTATTTATCCCAAAGGGTTAGCGCAGCAAACCTATGTTGAAGTCCCAGGGATCTCCGATGTGCTCTGCGGTGCCAGTCGTCCCGGCCACTTCCGTGGCGTCGCGACCATCGTTTGTAAACTGTTCAACATAGTGCAGCCCGATGTCGCGTTTTTTGGCAACAAGGATTATCAACAACTGTTAGTGATCCGCACTATGGTTGAGGATTTGTCGCTGCCGATTGAAATAATTGGCATTGATACCATTCGTGAAGCCTCGGGTTTAGCCATGAGTTCACGCAATGGCTACCTGACGGCGGAAGAAAAAGCCGCAGCGCCCGCGCTGAAAAAAGCGATTGATGCCATGGCACAAGGGATCAAGCAAGGCGTGAGTATCAAACAAGTCACCGCAGAAGCCAAAGCGAGCCTTATCGCCGCAGGCTTTACACCGGATTATTTAGAAGTTCGCCATGCCACCACGCTGGCCCATGCGGAAGCTACGGACCAAGCCCTGGTGATTTTGGCGGCCGCTTACTTAGGTAAAGCGCGTCTTATTGATAATCTGCGCTTTGATCGCTAAACATCTATTTAAGATTTGAGAAAAGGAGCTTAGGCTCCTTTTTTATTACCTCAGAACGCTGGTATTGCTGGCGTTCCAGTGAAGCGTCAAATAAATTCCAGCGTCAAAAAACTGGTTTTATTCTTTCACTTACGCCATAGTACTCACCAATGTTAACGTTAAGTAACATATGTTTATACTACATGGATTTATAACAGCTAAAGTTTAAAGGGAGATAAGTGAGACAACTCCATTTAACTCTAGCTTAATACCCATTGTGATAACTTCATTCATTGCGTATACAAAGGATTTGTCGTCGAATGGCAAGACTTATAGTGACTCTTATTTGTATGCTTTTGCCTCTCACGGCGCTCGCAAATACCGTCTATAAATGTCGCAAAGGCGATAAAGTCATCTTTAGCCAAATCGCCTGTCCGCAGGAATACAGTCAGCATAAAATTGAATATCAGTTGGGTATTAGCAACGAAATTGATTCGGATAAACGTGAAACCAAAGTAGACCCATTGCAAGCTTTGTTAAATAATCACTCCTTACCCCCAAAGAAACTGCTGCAATTACTCGACGGTGAAATCTATAGCCTAAAACAAGAGAATAGCTATTTTGAAATCCTAAGGGCCAGTGAATTACAGAAACTAGAACGGCAGCGATATTGGCAAAATAAAGACAAAAGTGATCCCGATTATTTAAAGCAACTGAGTAAGATTAATGATCATTTTGATAAACTCACCACAATCAATAGCCAACTTATACAGCAATTATCGGATAGAAAAACCCAAATAAATGCCGATGTAGAACACGAAGAACCCCAAAAAAAATGACACGCATTAGTTGAGCATTAAACGTAAATGGTAACTACCGACTAAACAGCTAGTTTAGGGGTTGAAAGCAAAAAGGCGACCTTTCGGTCGCCTTCATTTTTAAGGACTACATTAGAATTGTGCTACTACTGGTGCAGAACATAAGGTTCCAGTGGTTTCACATACTTGATAAGTCACACTTGATGCAGATGTAGTGAAGCGATCACGATAGTTGCCATCGTTCTCTGTTGTCACCACTAACTGACCGTCACGGTATAGAGCAACACTTTCGCCTAATGCACTATCCCATTCAATATCTACCATAGCGCTACCACGGCGTGATACCAATGCGCGAGTGACGGATGCGTTGATACTATGCTCATAAACTTGAACTTCCATGGTCACAGTATTGCTGTGTTCCATTGAGTCAGTCACAGTGAGGGCCACAGTGTAAGTACCTGCCGCAGCAAATACATGGCTAGGGTTCATTTCAGTTGAAGTTGAACCATCACCAAAATCCCAGCTGTAGCTCACGATATCATCGTTCGCATCGGTACTAGTGTTAGTAAAGGCGACACTTAAACCTTCAACTGCATACTCGAAGCCCGCCACTGGTGCCGCTGGAGATGCTTCGCCTAAGCCGCTGATCACTAAGCCCCAGTTATTAAGAGTACCAGTGTCAGCCGCTGCATTGTCATCTACTGATAATGACCAAGTACCCCGTGCGTTTTCACCATCAAACGCGCTTAAGTCCCAGCTCTTAACAATGTTGTCAGCGCTGCCGCCATCACGGTTATGTAGAACCACTTCAGTACCTGCTGGAGAAGTTAACACAACGCGTAAGTCACCAATCCAAGTGTGGCTGATATTGACATCGGCGGTCACGCCAAAAATCTGCACATCATCAGTAACTTCAATCGTGCTCACAATACCACTAGCATTGTTATCAGGCATAGCAACAGCATTCTCATTGCCATAGGTAAAGTCATTTAATCCTTGAGGGAACACATTCAGTGAAACGACTTTAGCCTTTTCAATAGTGCCATCGGTACCTGTTACTGTAATGCTGTAATCACCCCAAGCTGTTTGCGCCGTTGTCGCAACATCTAAGGTAAATGAACCACCAGCTGAAACAGTTGAGGCTGATAAGGACACACCTTCTAGCGCTGGAGAAACCGAGACAGAAAGAGCTACATCGCCTTCCCATCCTGCAACGCTACCAACACTAAAGTTATAGCTTGCAGTGCTACCCGCTTCGACAGATTGTGATACTGGCGATACGGTAAACTTGTAGCTAGGAGATGGGTTAGCCTGCTCGAGTGCGTTAGCCACATTGAGGCGAGTACCAGCCACGGTTTTACCCGTTAAATCTGCATTAGCATCACCTGATGCCATCAGTAAGGATTTCATTTCTACTGGTGAGAGATCTGGATTTAATGACCACACCAGAGCCGCGGCGCCGGTGACATGTGGAGTAGCCATAGAGGTACCAGAATACGTCGCGTAACCACCACCTGGAACAGTAGAGAGAATCGCGGAGCCTGGTGCTCCCATATCGACGCTAGTTAAACCCCATTGTGAGAAGTCTGACATACGGTCATTACGATCCGTACTTGCAATCGAGAGGACAACGTCAGAATCGTAGCTTGAGGGATAATGTGGGCTCGCATCGTTATCGACCGCGTCATTACCCGCTGCTGCAACGAATAAAATGCCTGCTTCACCACCCGCTTCAATCGCATCTTTTAAGGCTTGGCTAAAGCTACCGCCGCCCCAAGAGTTGTTGGTGGCTTTGATATCCACGCCATGGTTAACCTTCAGATCCGTAAAGTAATCTAAACATGCAATAGCGCCAGCTGTAGAACCATAACCATCGGCATCAAGGAACTGACAGGCGGCAATTTTAACGTCCCAGTTCACCCCAACGACACCCACACCATTGTTGCCTTTAGCACCAATAGTGCCAGATACGTGAGTACCGTGACCATTACCATCCATTGGGTTACCGTTATCATTTACCGCACTGTAACCGTGAATATCATCGATCACGCCGTTACCATCGTCATCGATACCATTACCTGGAATTTCGCCAGCGTTAACCCACATGTTGGCTTGCAAATCTGGGTGATTGTAATCAACCCCAGTATCGATAACCCCAATCACCACATCCGAGCTACCCGTGGTTATTTCCCAAGCCTCTGGCGCGTCGATATCTGCATCGGCACTACCGCCATTTTGGCCAGTGTTGTTCATGCCCCACAGGCTAGCAAAGCTTGGATCATCGGGCGTACCTATCGCCTTAAGAATGTAGTTGGGTTCTGCATATTTTACCGCTGGATGACGACTAATCACCTTAATCGCATCTTCAATATTAGCGCCTTTACGCAGGGCTAAACGGGTAAGTTTACCATTGAGTAAATGCTGGAATTTATCGTCTACGCCATCAGCATTTGCATCGGTTAAGGTGCCGCGAACTAAACGCTGTGCTGCTGCACGTTCGGCTTTAGTCACATTATCTTTGTACACCACAAGGATGGCGTCTTTTTCATAGACTGGTGCATCTTTTGCCATTGCAGGCACCGCTGACAACGTCATCGCCCCTGCAATTGCTAACGCCAATGGTGAGAGTTTTATTGACATACTTAAGCTTCCTATAGTCCTTTACGTTGAAATTCTGGAACGGCAATTACGCAGCCACCATTCAAAGTGAGATGGATAAAAACGACGAATTTCCAGCATGTTTGCCTGCAAATTGTTGCCATAATGTTTCAATTTAAAAAAGACGCTGCACGCTAAATACAACTTAACTACTAGACCAACTCGGTGAGGTAAATACCGCCTAAACGCAGGGTTTTATCGACAAAAAACAAGATATTCATGGAATTAACAAAAGTTAATCTGGTTAGCATTTAAATTACACCTCAAAAATAAATACCCTTTTGGCCAATTGTCTCTAAGCACTATGGCTCGTACCTTGATGCCTGAGTTGGAAAGAGTCTGTGCTCTGACCAAAACACCAATACATGCAAGGAGTCACTTGTGCCAAATCCATTAACACGCTTTTTGGTACTGCTGCTCTTGATATGTAGTTGCCTGACATCATCCCATGCGGCAGATGTCAGTGAATTGCCCGTCACACTGCAGGCGCTAATTGAGCGTTCAGGGCGCGATAATCTTATCGACCTAGTGCAGCAAGGCACGGCAAACCAAGGGATAGTGTTTCAATCAGGGAACGATAACAGCGCCTATGTGACGCAAGCGGGTAACGATAACGTATCGCTTGTGACACAGATTGGAACCAATAATGAAGTCCAACTACGACAAGTCGGCACTAAAAATATGGCTTCGATTACCCAGATTGGTAATGACAACCTGGTGCAATTGAACCAGCTAGGAAGCGGCAATTTTTCGATTCAACAGATTGCGGACGGTGCCGCAATCTCAATAACTCAGTATTAAACAGGGAGAGTCACATGAAATCACAAGCAAAAATGTCATTGATTGCATTAGCCATTACTGCGGGATTAAGTGGTAATGCGCTAGCAGCAAGCACAGTCAACGAAATCAGCGTTGAGCAAACAGGCCAAGGTCAAGATACCTTAGTCGCTCAAACTGGTGTCATTAACGCAGCAGCAGTAACCCAAACGGGTAACGACCAAGTTGCCACCGTATTACAAGACGGTGTGTGGCATGAAGCACAAGTCAACTCAACTGGCGATGCTAACAAAGTGACTGTTAGCCAACAAACAGATTGGCACGTAGCCTCTGTTGATGTGGAAGGCAATAATAACGAAGTTGAAGTGACTCAAGACGGCTTCTTCAACCAAAGCAGCAACGATGTCGTGGGCAACGACAACCTTGTTTCAGTTAGCCAATTAGGCGAGCTGAACGAAAGCTATGTTGAAATCACTGGCACAGAAAACAGTGCATTTGTTGAGCAAGAAGGTGATGAAAACCTTGCCGTATTCCGTGTTCAAGGCGACAACAACGACGGTGATATCAAACAATACGGTAACAGCAACCAAGCGGGTCTTATTGCACTCGATCTGACTGCCAACGTGGGTAATAACAACGACGTATCAGTTGAACAAATTGGTAACAATAACTTTGGTGCAGCCAAAGGCATCGCTGGTAACGACAACAGTGTTGATATCTACCAAAAAGGTGATAACCACACTGGCTTTGTTTACGCCTTAGCCGGTAGCGAAAACGATATCAGCATGAAGCAAGAAGGCAGCAATAACATTGCTTACCTCTCTATGACTACGGGTGATGATAACACTATCGACATCGCTCAAGATGGTGATAGCAATACAGTTGGTGATTCTTTAATTGCTGATATTCAAGGTGATGATAATGATATCGCCATCAAGCAAAAAGGCGATAGCAACGGTGCAGAGTTCCAAGTATGGGGCGATAGCAACGACGTTGATTTAAAACAACGTGGTGATGCTAACTTCGCAACCTTTGGCGCTTACGGTACTGACAACGACTTCGACTTATCCTCTAAAGGTGATAACAACGAGCTGGTTGCCTTCGCAACAGGTGAAGACAACAGCATCGAAATCAGTCAAGAAGGTGATGCGAACTTCGCTTATGTGGATGCCGTGGGTAGCGACAACGAAGTGGATGTTGAGCAAGATGGTGATCAAAACGAGACCATCATTAGCGTAACAGGTAACAACGCCGATGTAACTGCACTGCAACACCGTGGCGATCTGAACCTTATCGATTTAATCATCGAAGGTGATGGAAACTCAGCAGAAATCACTCAAGCGGGTAACGGCAACTGGGTCGGTGGTGATAGCGGTAGTTCATTTGCTGCCAACTCATTTGGCGTGAGTGGTGACAACAACAGCCTAATGATCTCCCAAACAGGTAATGACAACTTAGTATTAGGCTCACAAGCGGGTAACAACAACAGCATCAGCGTAACCCAAAATGGTGATATGAACGTTGCGACTGTTGTGCAGTACTAATCTTTAAATATGAGTCGCCTTCAAGTTGAAGGCGACTAAATAAAAACGGGAACATTGATAATGTTCCCGTTTTTATTTGCCTATCACACGCAAAAGTACATCGTTATTCGTCTTATCGTTTGGGTATCACACCACGCACCCGCTCGCTTTCAAACAAGATACCAATCAACAAAGGCTTAACTACAAAACTCAAAATGGGTTTGATAGGTCTGAGCCCATCTTAATAACTCGACACGATTTCGTGACTGGGTTTTACCCGTCATTCCGCACCTAATTTTCGATTTAAAAAACTTGACGGCGATCGGTCATTCTGATCTATTACTCTCTTTTGCAGGTAATTCATCATGGCCGCTCCCGCTATCTCTATCCGTAACCTCGACCAC
>NZ_LGYY01000175.1:0-44076 GCF_001308045.1 Shewanella sp. Sh95 | reverse complement strand
CAATTCATACATTACTGTATGTACATATTGCTATGAACACTCATTCATTGATTTAATTCTTTGATTACTCGCCAAACGGCAGAGTAATTTCGATTAACTCAACACCTGTGAGTGTCCACACAGATTTCTTGTTTAGATTGTTAAAGAGCATTTGACCATTCACTTCGCGTTACCGCTCAGCGGGTCAGGGCTGCGTATTCTACGCATTTCCCTTGTCGCGTCAAGGCGTTTTTACAAACTTCTTGAGGCTTTCGAATCAACTGCACAATTTGCATTCGATTCGCACTGTAACCGCGCTCGCTTTCGCTGTCTGCCGTGTCAGTGGATGCGCATTATAGGCAGCGAAACTTTTTGTGCAACCCCTAATTTAAAGATAATTAGCTTTTTTACGCTGTTCGTTGGATATTTGACCTGACCTGTCAGTTTTTAACCTTTATAATGCTAAAAACCACTCAATTAGGGACTTTTTTATGTCTGGACCACTCAGAACTTACCAAGGAATTCATCCACAACTCGGCGATAATGTGTATGTGGACCAAGCTTCAGTACTCGTTGGCGATATCGCTTTAGATACAGATGCCAGCATTTGGCCTATGGTGGCCGCTCGTGGTGATGTCAATCATATTCGAATTGGTAAACGCTCCAATGTACAGGATGGCAGCATATTGCACGTGACCCGCAAATCCGCTTCTCGTCCTGAAGGCCATCCACTGATCATTGGTGATGATGTGACGATTGGGCATAAGGCGATGCTGCATGGCTGCAAGGTGGGCAATCGTGTTTTAGTAGGAATGGGGGCCATTATCCTCGACGGTGCCATATTAGAAGATGATGTGATTTTAGGTGCGGGTTCGTTAGTACCACCAGGTAAAGTGCTGCAGAGCGGCTACTTATATGTCGGCAGCCCTGCGAAACAGGCGCGACCGTTAACCGAAGCGGAATTGAAGTTTTTACCCGAATCCGCAGATAACTATGTACGCTTGAAAAACGAATACTTGGCAGAACCTCAGCCAGAGTAGTGTTTCTATTAAATCGTGATGGCAGTGTTTAAGCTGCCATCTTGTTCATTTTGCTCTTAGCCTAAGTGCACTGCGCCAAATTCATCAAACTCTTCTGCTTCAATTAAGGCTTCTGCCATTTCCTCGGCATCGAATCTAACTGCATCAAATAGCGCTAACATGGCGGCCGCTTCATCGATATTAGGCTGGGGCGAAAAGTCATTTAACTGCGCCAACTTCTGTGCGCTGATATAACACTTAATATTCATTCCCTGCTGCTGGGCAATAAAGCAAATATGCTTTTGGGTTTCATCCCAATGTTGCAGATCGGGGAATAAAATACTCTGATTCATTTTATCTTCCTCTTGAGCCTCTATTGCGCGTCGGCCTGTAGTTTGTCCCTGAGCAATTTAAGCACTCCTGAGGTATCTGGCTCGACGCCACGCCAGAGCGCAAAACTCTTTGCCGCCTGACCGACAAGCATACCCAGTCCATCAATCACTTGCGCAGCGCCCTGTTGCACAGCCCATTGATTAAATGCCGTTGGTTTTGCGCCATACATCATATCGTAGCAAGCCGTCTTGCTGCCGATAATGGACTGTGGCAGTGGCGGTAGCTCTCCCGCTAGACTCGCTGAGGTCGAGTTAATCACTAAATCGAACTCCCCCGACAACTCTGGCATCGGCATCGACAGGAGTGTATCGCGGTAACGCCCTTGTTGTACTTGGCTAAAAATCTCTACTAAGGCCTGCGCCTTACTTTGAGTGCGGTTAGTGATGACGAGTTGACCCACTTCAGCCTTAAGCAATGGCAAAATACAGCCGCGCGCCGCGCCGCCGGCCCCCACCAAGAGTACCCGCTTATGCTGCAAACTGCCGAGATGGCGAATAAGATCGGCCACCAGCCCCAAACCATCGGTGTTATCACCATAAATTGTGCCATCGGCCAACAAACTTAAGGTATTGACCGCCCCCGCCAGTGTCGCTTCGGCGCTTAAGCGATCGCAGAGGGCAAAGGCTTGCTCTTTAAAAGGCACTGTCACATTCGCGCCCTTTCCTCCCGCCTGAAAAAATGCTCGTAAACTCGCCTCAAAACCATCAATGGGTGCCAGAATCGCTTCATAACTCAGGGACTGCTGCGTAAGGGCCGCAAACTGTCCATGGATAAAGGGTGATTTACTGTGACCTATCGGATTGCCAAACACGGCATATCGATCAAGTACTGGCGTAGTTACTGAGGGCATATTTGTCATCTGCGGGATTCTATTGGCTGTGAATGGCATGCAGTCTAGCGCGCTTTTAGGCGGTAGCACAGCCTAGTGGCGAGCCTAAGTTGTTGTACCTAACTTTAGCCTTCGGTTTCACAGTGACATTCAGGCTATAATGCGCGCATCGAAATTGTAGACAGCAATGCAGTTAGACCTATGAACTGGCTTAAAAAGATTTTTAGTAAACACACAAGCGTGTCGGATGACAGGGATCCGAATCAGTCTAATGCCTATGATTTAATTGGTGGCGACAAAGTGATCCGCGCGATTGCCAATAGTTTCTATCAGAAAATGGCAAGCTCAGCAGAAACACAAGCCTTATTCGCGATTCACCGTGCGCCGATTGCAGAGTCGGAACAAAAGCTCTATGAATTCTTAAGTGGCTGGCTAGGCGGTCCGCAGTTATATCAGCAAAAGTATGGTCATCCCGCATTACGCGCTCGGCATATGCCCTTCGCAGTAGATGAGACAATGCGGGATCAATGGCTATTTTGCATGAAGTTTGCCATTGAAAAACACATAAAAAAGCCAGAGCATCGCGCCGCTATCTATGAGGCAATTTCAACTCTGGCTGATCATATGCGTAATCAATAAAGTGCAATGACGCTACTCATACTGATACCCGTTGCTTATACCCAATCCCGTGGCTTGAGGTAGTTATCGTAAAGATCTGCCTCTGGGCTGCCCGCCTCTGGCGTATAAGCATATTGCCAACGCACCAATGGCGGCATTGACATCAAAATAGACTCTGTGCGACCACCGGTTTGCAGGCCGAACAAAGTGCCTCTGTCGTATACCAGATTGAACTCAACATAACGGCCGCGACGATATAACTGGAACTCACGCTCACGCTCACCATAGGGAGTCTCTTTACGACGCTCAACAATCGGCGCATATGCAGTTAAGAAGCCGTTGCCCACCGCCTGCATAAAATCGAAACTCTTATCGAAGCCTGTTTGGTTTAAGTCATCAAAGAACAGACCGCCCACACCGCGGGTTTCATTACGATGTGGCAGGAAGAAATACTCATCACACCACTTCTTATACTTAGGATAAACATCGTCACCAAAAGGCTGGCATAGATTTTTAGCACTTTGATGCCACTCGCGCACATCTTCTTCGAAAGGATAGTAAGGCGTTAAATCGAAACCACCACCAAACCACCAGACAGGATCCGCGCCGTCTTTATGGGCAATAAAGAAACGCACATTAGCATGGGTGGTTGGAATGTAAGGATTTCTTGGATGAATCACTAAGGAGACACCCATGGCCTCAAAGCTGCGACCCGCCAGTTCAGGGCGATGAGCCGTTGCCGATGCGGGCATCGCAGCCCCTGTCACATGGGAAAAGTTAACCCCGGCTTGCTCAAATACCGCACCTTGGGTTAAGACCCGACTGGTGCCGCCACCGCCTTCGGTGCGCGTCCATGAATCGGCTGCAAAGCTTGCTTGCCCATCCAACTGCTCAAGACCCGCACAAATTCGATGTTGTAGATCGAGTAAAAATGCTTTTACCACTGTCGCATCTGGCACACTCATAGCTTTTATCCTTATTTTTATTAATTAGTTACTGTCCGTTGCGCAAAATCTTGCCACTTCGAGCATCAACAATGGTGGACGGCTGACGCTGCTGACCTAATTGGCCTAGCACTAAGGCATCTATTTTGCCTTCAAAAGCGTTGAGAATGTCATCATCACTAAGTGCGGGATCTTCGCCGGCTAAGTTGGCACTGGTTGAGACGAGTGGTTTACCCAAGGCTTGGCACAAAGCCCGCACACCTTCATGGGCGGAGACGCGCACGGCGATAGAATCAAATTCACCGGATAAATAACGCGAGACATGCGGTTTAATCGGCATCACAAAGGTAAAAGGCCCTGGCCATTTAGAAAAGGCAAACTCAAGCTGCTCGGCGCTCAACTGTGATTCATCAACATAGTCTAATAACTGGGAAAACTCGCTCGCCACTAAGATAAGGCCCTTCTGCCAAGGACGTTGTTTTACGGCGAGTAATTTTTGAATGGCAGTATCATTATCTGGGTCACAGCCTAAACCATAGACGGCTTCAGTGGGATAAGCGATAACGCCACCGTTTAACACTACGTCTTTAATGTCAGAGGGGTGCAGCTGTAACATCTTAGGATTACCTTATGGATTTAATCGTTTTTCCAAACAAATTTTGGCATCTTGGCTACCCCATCCATGGTTGGACAGGGATTATACCTAAGGCGGTTTAAGCGGCCAAACTTTTAGAGAGATCGATCACACTAAAGCGCTCGTTTGTATTTACAGCTTTTTTGCGGGCATTCTAAACGCATTCCCGCCGCACCTTTACGCTCGACTAAAATCCCAAAGCCACAACTCGGGCAGCTTTCGCAAACGGGTGGATAATTGACGATAAACTTACATTTGGGATACGCGCTACAGGCATAAAAACTCTTACCAAAACGGCTGGTTCGATGCTCAAGTTTACCCGTTTTACATTCAGGACAGGCCACCTCAGGTTTATCGCTCTCCTGATCAGGTCTTTCAATATGAGTACAATTGGGATATTGGGTACAGCCGATAAAAATGCCAAAACGCCCCGATTTAACAGCCAACTCATGGCCGCATGCGGGACATTTAGAACCTTCAATCACTTGGGTTTCAATCGATTCGTGCTGCACTAAAGGACGAGTATATTCACAGGTTGGGTAATTATTACAGCCGATAAAACTCCCATGCTTACTGTGTTTTACCGACAACTCGCTGCCACATTCGGGGCATAACTCGTATTCTTTTTCCAGTGCATGCTCATGGGCACTAAATAGTTGTTCATCGATCTTAGACATAATCATTTACCACTAGTCATTGCGGCTAATCCGCAGATAACTCACCGCACAGGTCTCAACAAACATATGGCATCAAAAAAGGAGGGCTAGCCTCCTTTCTCATTATTTATCACGTCGCAACACTTAAGAATGTAGCCGGCCTTCTTCAGGCTGCTCAAAAATTAAATCTTCCATTTGCTCATAGGCAGACTCATGGCCGGGCGCATTAAACAGCACCATCAGAATAACCCACTTAAGATCTTCGAGGATCAAGGCAGGCTCATCAAGCTCCATGACTCTGTCGATCACCATCTCACGGGTTTCGACATTAAGCACTTTAACTTGCTCTAAAAATAGCAGGAATCCACGGCACTCCACATCCAGCTTTTCCATTTCGTCTTTGGTGTAAATCCGAAACGAATGCTGATCATGATTACACAGGTAAGGCTTATCCCCTTCCTGTAACTCTGCCAGACGCTCCAACCAAGTTAAGGCTTTTAAAATCTCCGACTGATGAAAACCAGCGCGAGTGAGTTCCTTGGTTAACTCGTCTTCATCAACTAGTAGTTCGACTTCACTGTGAACATAGTTTTCAAATAGATACATGAGGATATCAAACATGGCTAGCTCCTCTTTACTCTGACGTAACCACCGGGTACTGCAACAACCCAACCTTGCAACTCAAGTTCAAGCATTTGTTCTAACACCAGATCTATCGTTTTCCCACTATGTTCAACTACAGCATCAATTGTTGTAGTTTCATAACCTACACTAGCTAACAGCGATGAAAATGGCAAATCACAAATCTCACCTTGCTGTATATGGTGGCTGGAGTAGAGTTCTTCAAGATGAAAGGCTGTCAAACTTGCCAGCTCTTCCACTATATCGGCCGCGCTTTCCACAAGTTTTGCCCCATCACGTAATAAATCGTGACAGCCTTGGTGAAATCCTCCTAGGATGGAGCCAGGCACGGCAAACACCTCACGCCCTTGCTCCATAGCCAACCTTGCGGTGATGAGTGAACCACTTTTGCGACAGGCTTCAACCACCAGCGTCCCTAAAGAAAGACCGCTAATGATGCGATTTCGTTTCGGGAAATTGCCCGCAAAAGGCCCTACATCTGGCCAAAACTCGCTTATTATACAGCCTTGGCGCTGAATATCCTCATAAAGCTGCTTATGTCGGCGCGGATAAGTAATATCAATCCCAGTTCCCAGCACGGCAAGCGTTCTTCCACCATGATCAACACAAGCTTTATGCGCCGCACCATCAATCCCCATCGCCATGCCGCTACAGATACTAAATCCAAGCGCCGACATCTCTCGAGCCAATTGATAAGCCACCTGTAACCCACCAGGAGATGCATTACGGCTGCCCACAACAGCAAGAGATGGAATCGCTAGCGCCTCGACGCAGCCCTTAACAAACAAAACGCAGGGTGGATCAGTTAATTGTTTTAGCAACGGAGGATAAAGCGGATCGGAAAAACAGACTAAATGATGATGTGCCGCCTGTTGTTGCCACTCTAAAGCAGCATCGACTTTTTGATAGTCAATAACCAAGCTGTGGAGCTGATTGTCAGACAAAGGGAGCGAGTGTTTCTCATGCTCGAGCCTTTGCCTGAGGTCGTCCACATCCATGTGCGTTAATAATTGTTGTGTCCGAGCGGGTCCGAGCCCAGATACCGCACTAACAATTAACCAATCAACCAAGTTTTCAGAGATTATTGACCTCTAAAGGCTAAGGAATCTGGGGCGATTAATTTATCATCGACCCGCACAGAACGCTCCGTCGATACAATCAATCCTAAACTTGCTTTATCAAACACTTTGAATACTAATAACTTACCATTGTAAACATCAGGCATTTTGAGTGCCCTGTCGGATGAAAGTGACGCAACCACATTGTCATAGGCTGTCCGTTCCATCGAGGGCACAGGTTGGCCATCGTTATTAATCACGATTTCTTCGCCATCGCGATAAATGGAGAATACCTCGCCAGGCTCAATACCGTCCTGCGTACCTTTATCAAGATAGACAACATTGAGTTTACCGGCTTCGCGCATTTTCGACTCGATGGCCAATATGGTCGCTGGCGTCTTAAGTTCTGCGGGTTTTGGCGTAAAGTAAGCTGACATTAACGCTTCATCCTCCATAGGCAACACCCTAAAGCCCGCTTTGGTTTCACGGAAATTGCTCAGAATTTTTACCTTAGACACTTTGCCAGACTCAATGACTTGGCCTGTGGATGCCAGAATCGCTTCCTGTCCTAGCGCCTCGCCCGTTTCTTTATTAAAGAATTCTCGGCCACGCTCATAGACTCCTAACTTTTGATGCAAAGGTAATTCGCTATTAATATAAATCACATCACCAACAATATGATGGCGCGACGGGCTTTCACCGCCGAGTACCATAGGTTGCATGCCTAGCCAGCTAGCATCAACCACACGGTTTTGAACGAGATAGTTTTGGATTAATGCCAAATCAACCGCAGGAACCGCATTGCTCTTGGCAATTACGCGTCCCTCTGGAGTTTTGCGAATATGGGGTTTTGCTTCACTACCTCCAATACTCGCACTCGCGCCATTAAGCACTAATCTGGGTTGACCATCGATAAAGACTAAGGTGAGTTGATCACCGGGATAAATTAAATGAGGATTGGCTATTTGAGGGTTAACATCCCATAAACGTGGCCACTTCCACGGATCATTTAGAAAGGTTGCAGAAATATCCCACAGGGTATCGCCCTTCTTTACCACATATGACTCTGGATACCCTGCTTTCAACGTGAGAGTGTCAGCGTAAACCAATGTGCAATGAAAGGTCATTAACGCAAGTAAAATTAGCCGTTTCATGGTGCGGTCCATGTTGTTTAGCTCTTAAATCGAGCTTTTACTGTTATTGATAGGCACTAAAGATTAAAATTAACCCATTAGCCTCAGTCAGTATAACCAACTGATTGAGATTTGACAGACTTGTTAAGAGTTTAAGTATGGCACTATTAAAAGTTTTACGCTTTCCCGATGAAAGATTGCGAACTCAAGCACAACCTATCACAGAGTTTACTACTGAGTTGCAAACTCAAATCGATGATATGTTCGAAACCATGTACCAAGAAAAAGGGATTGGTTTGGCCGCGACCCAGGTTGATTATCATAAACAACTGATCGTCATGGATTTACAAGACGAGGTTGAACGTCCTAAAGTCTTTATCAATCCCGAGATTATTGCCAGTAGCGGTGATTTCTGTAACGAAGAAGGTTGTCTGTCAGTCCCTGGTATCTATGCCAAGGTTGACCGCGCCGAATTTGTTACCGTTAAAGCTCTGGATAGACACGGTAATGAATTCACCGTTGAAGCCGATGACCTATTTGCGATTTGCATTCAGCATGAAATGGATCACCTGAAAGGTAAGTTATTTGTCGACTACCTGTCGCCATTGAAGCGCCAACGGATCAAACAGAAACTTGAAAAAGCGGCCAAACAAGACGCCAAATAAGCATTAGGATCAGATTTGAAACCACTCAATATCATCTTCGCCGGAACACCGGATTTTGCCGCTCGCCATTTACAGGCGCTGATTAACTCACACCACAATGTGATTGCTGTTTACACACAGCCGGATAGACCCGCAGGGCGCGGTAAAAAACTCACCGCCAGCCCAGTGAAAGAGCTCGCGCTCGCCCACAATATTCCAGTTTATCAACCCGGTTCGCTACGCAAAGAACCCGCGCAGCAACAACTGGCCGCCCTTGATGCCGATATTATGGTGGTGGTTGCCTACGGTTTGATCCTGCCTAAAGTCGTGCTTGATACGCCACGTTTAGGCTGTATCAATGTTCACGGTTCAATTCTGCCTCGTTGGCGCGGTGCGGCGCCGATTCAACGCGCATTGTGGGCAGGTGATAAAGAAACCGGCGTGACGATTATGCAGATGGATATCGGCCTAGATACGGGTGATATGCTGCTAAAAACCTACTTGCCAATTGAAGATGACGATACTTCGGCAAGTCTTTACGAGAAGTTAGCCCAGCAAGGACCCGATGCGCTACTGCAAGCTCTCGAGGGTTTAGCCAACGGCACCTTAGCCGCTGAAAAACAAGATGAAACCTTAGCGAACTACGCCGAAAAACTCAGTAAAGAAGAAGCGAGGTTAGATTGGACTAAATCCGCGACCCAATTATGGCAGGAAGTTCGCGCCTTCAATCCTTGGCCAGTGAGCTACTTTGAGCACCAAGGCAATACTATTAAGGTGTGGCAGACCCAAGTCAGCACCACCAGCAGCAATGCCACACCCGGCACGATTATCAGCGCCAGTAAAAAAGGTATTGAAGTCGCCACCGGCGATGGTGTGTTAACCCTACTCAGCATGCAATTACCCGGCAAGAAACCCCTCAGCGTTGCAGATATTCTCAATGCCCGCGGCGAGTGGTTTACCCCAAATACTCGTCTCAATAACGAGGCGCAATAATGATGAACTTGCGAGCACTGGCGGCCAAAGCCATCTTCGACGTATTAGAAAAAGGCGTGTCACTTTCAGTTGCCCTGCCAGAACAGCAAAGGCATCTTGCTAGTGGTAAAGATAAAGCCCTGCTCGCCGAGCTCTGCTACGGCGTAATGCGTACTTTGCCACAGATAGAAAAACGCGTTGCCGAATGTTTGGCTAATCCGCTCAAAGGTAAGCAAAGGATCATCCACCAGCTATTGATTGTTGGCTGTTACCAGCTTTACTTCACCCGCATACCAAGCCATGCGGCTATATCCGAAACCGCTGAGGCCTGCCGTCAATTAAAGTTTGAGGGAATGGTAAAGGTCGTCAATGGCGTGCTGCGTAATATTCAGCGCCAATTAACACCGCTTAGCACAGAGTCGGAGACCTTAAGCTACAACACGCCGGGCTGGTTAATTAAGCGCTTAAAAGCCGCTTATCCTGACAACTGGCAAGAGATAATCCAGCAAAGCCATGAACGTCCACCCATGTGGTTACGTAACAATCGCCGCTCCCAAAGCCGCGATGAATATCTTGCCGCCCTGAGTGAGCTAGAGATAGAAGCCAGTGCGGGCCTGAGTGATGATGCAATCCTGCTTGCCCATCCCAAGGATGTGGCGACATTGCCACGCTTCCACGAAGGTGCGGCATCAGTGCAAGATGGCGCAGCCCAATGGGCAGCGACCCTGCTGGCTCCGCAAGCCAATGAACTGGTTCTCGACGCCTGTGCGGCACCGGGCGGTAAGAGTTGCCATTTACTCGAACTTGAACCTAGCATCAAGCTGGTCGCCGTCGATTTCGATGCCAAACGTCTCGAGCGCGTGCAACAGAACCTTGACCGTTTATCATTAAAAGCGGAAGTTATTCATGGCGATGCGGCCAATATCGACTCATGGTGGCAGGGTGAACAATTTGATCGTATCTTACTCGACGCACCTTGCTCAGCGACGGGCGTTATCCGCCGCCATCCCGATATCAAATGGTTACGCAAAAACCATGACATCGAAGAACTGGCCGAGCTGCAAAGACAAATTCTCGATCACTGCTGGAAGTGGCTCAAGCCCGGTGGCACACTCCTGTATGCAACTTGCTCTATTTTGCCGCAGGAAAATCGAGACCAAATTAGTGCATTTTTAGCCAGAACCGCAGATGCTAAGCTAGACACACTTGCCCAGCAGGCTTCAAGCCAAGATATAGGTTGGCAAATCACGCCGGGACAACACAACATGGATGGGTTTTATTACGCCCGTTTATTGAAAGCGACCCATTAGGAAGTAAGCAAGGCCATGAAAATTATCATATTAGGTGCGGGTCAAGTTGGCGGAACCTTGGCCGAAAATTTGGTGGGTGAAAACAACGATATCACCATCGTCGATAGCGACAAATCCAGATTACGCGCCCTGCAGGATAAATATGACCTTCGCGTCGTGGCGGGCCATGGTGCCCACCCCGATGTGCTCAAAGAGGCTGGCGCCGAAGATGCCGACATGCTGATTGCTGTGACGAACAGCGATGAATGCAACATGGTCGCCTGCCAGATGGCCTACAGCCTATTTGGTACACCGACTAAAATCGCCCGTATTCGCTCCGAACCTTATCTAGCGATGCGCGATAAATTATTTATCGACAGTGAGACCAAAAATAGCGATGGGCGTCCTCGCGGCGGTTTTGTGATCGATGAACTTATCGCACCTGAACAGTTAGTGACCGCTTACATTCAACGTTTGGTTGAGTATCCCGGTGCACTGCAAGTGCTCGAATTTGCCGAAGGGCGCTTAAGTTTAGTTGCGGTGCGCGCCTATTATGGCGGCCCTTTAGTCGGTAATGCCTTGGCCGCGCTTCGCGAGCATATGCCAAATATTGATACCCGGGTGGCGGCGATTTTCCGCCAAGGTCGCCCTATCATGCCCCGCGGTACGACTATTATCGAAGCCGATGACGAAGTATTTTTCGTGGCCGACAGTCGCCATATCCGCGCGGTGATGAGTGAGATGCAAAAGCTGGATAACTCCTACCGCAATATCATGATTGCCGGCGGTGGTAACATCGGCTTAGGCCTGGCTAAACGCCTCGAGCGCACCCATTCAGTCAAATTGATTGAACACAAGTTCGAACGCGCAGAGTCTCTATCCGAACAACTTGAAAACACCACGGTATTTTGTGGTGACGCCTCAGATCAAGAGCTGCTACTCGAAGAACATATCGACCAAACCGATGTGTTTATTGCCGTCACCAACGATGATGAAGCCAATATCATGTCCGCCCTGCTAGCCAAGCGCATGGGGGCGAAAAAGGTGATGGTGCTGATCCAGCGCGAAGCATATGTGGATATTGTGCAAGAAGCTAATATCGATATCGCGATTTCACCCCAGCAGGCAACGATTTCAGCCTTACTGACCCATATCCGCCAAGGCGATATCTGTAACGTGTATTCCTTACGTCGAGGCGCCGCCGAAGCCATCGAAGCCATTGCCCACGGTGACTCCAGCACCTCTAAAGTTGTTGGCAAGGCCATTGGCGATATCAAGCTGCCGCCGGGAACCACTATTGGCGCAATTGTGCGGAATGAGGAAGTGTTGATGGCTCATGATAAAACAGTGATTGAGCAAGGGGATCACGTGATTTTGTTTTTGGTAAACAAAAAATTTATCGGCGAAGTCGAGAAGCTGTTCCAACCTAGCGCCTTCTTCTTTTAAGTCATCATCCTATGCTGAACTTTAGACCGTTATTGTTTATTTTAGGGCTGTTTTTATCGATGTTAACAGCCTTTATGTTAGCGCCCTTACTTCTTGCCGCATTCAACGGCGAGGAGACCGTAGGCTCTTTCATGTTATCGGCTTTAGTCACAGGGATTTGCGCCAGCCTGTGTTTGCATAACGGCCAAAGTAAGGCCATTAACCTCAATATTCGAGATATGTTTCTGCTCACCAGCCTAACTTGGCTGATCGTGAGTCTGTTTGCGGCTATGCCTTTTACGCTTTACCACGGTATAGGTTATACGGATGCCTTCTTCGAGACCATGTCCGGTATTACCACCACAGGTTCAACCGTGCTCTCAGGGTTAGATACGATGGATCACAGTATCTTAATCTGGCGCTCGTTATTGCAATGGCTCGGTGGTATTGGCTTTATCGTGATGGCGGTTGCGATTCTGCCCTTCTTAAACGTTGGTGGTATGCGGCTGTTCCGCACTGAGTCATCGGATTGGAGTGACAAGGCCGTTCCTCGTACCCAAAGCATGGCTAAGCATTTATTCTTTATCTATATTTTACTGACTATTATCTGCTGTATTGCCTACCATGTTGCAGGCATGACGTGGTTTCAAGCCATCAACCATGCGATGACCACACTGTCGACGGGAGGCTATTCAACCTCAGATAATTCGATGGCGGCGTTTTCAAATTCAGCCCATTGGGTTGGCGTTGTGTTTATGGCGGCGGGAGGTTTACCCCTGCTGATGTTTGTGCAGATGATCCAACAGCGCGATTTAAGCGTTTGGAATGATGCCCAAGTCAAAGGCTTCTTATTTTTTCTGACCTTTGTTTCTTGCTTTATTGGTGTTTGGTTATGGCAAACCCGCGATATCGCCTTGATTGATGCATTACGCTTATCCAGCTTTAACGTCGTATCTGTTGTGACCACAACGGGCTATGGGTTAACCGACTATGGTACGTGGGGCGCATTTGCTAATATCGCTTTTCTGTTCTTAATGTTTGTCGGTAGCTGTTCTGGCTCGACCTCTGGCGGGATCAAAATCTTCCGCTTTCAAATTGCTGGCGCCATTATGCGCGAGCAGTTAAAGCAGCAATGTCATCCCAATGGGATATTTAGGGAGCGCTATAATAACCGCCTGATTAGTGAGGATATTGTGCGCTCGCTGATCACCTTTGTACTGCTATTTATGTTTGTGATTGTTGGGCTTTCGGTGATTTTGGTGTTGACAGGGCTCGACCCCATGACCAGTTTTACTGGCGCAATTACCGCAGTCACCAACGTTGGCCCAGGACTTGGGCCGATTATTGGCCCAGCGGGTAACTTCTCGACACTGCCCGATCTGGCTAAGTGGGCGCTTGCATTAGGTATGTTGCTAGGACGCTTAGAGATTTTAACTGTGGCCGTACTATTCCATCCCAGTTTTTGGAAATACTAGTCGTATCAGTCATCAACTAAAAATGCGCTCACAGAGCGCATTTTTATTAGGCGGGCTCAGCAACCTTAGCCAAAGTCAGCAAATGGTCGGCATAGACCTTCACATCTTCCCAGTCGGTATAATCGATCACCGCCTTAGGATCCGTTGGCCCTTTGGTGATTTTCATAATCAATTGGATCATTAATCTGTCGTACCAAGGCCACGAAGGGTAATCCACCTTACCAGCAATAATCTTCAAATCGGCGGGAGTCCAAGGTGATAAGGTTATGAATTTTTGCAGGTATTTATTGTTCTCTGGAATACGTTTTTCAGGATTACGCGCCACCACATTGACGCAGAAAAAACTGTTTGGCAACGCACTCAACGCTTGCGAATGTTGTTCAACAAACTGGAATACGCTCTTGTCATAGGTACCATAGAGTACGCAAGCCCCCAAAGCCACCAGTTGATAATCGGGCCAGTTAATCCTTGTTGCAGCCGCACTATTGATGTCGACTAAGTCAACCTCAGCACCACGCAGAGTCAATTGCTGCGCGATTGCATTCGCAATCTTGGCCGTGTGGCCACCACGGGTAAAATAAAGCACCAAAATGCGTGTCATGGGGTATTCCCGTTCCGTTAAAGTGTGGCACCATTGTGGCAATCATCTGTTAAATAAACCCCTGATAGGATCACAAATCAGCGTTGTCTCATATTCTGAAATGCAAAAATTGAGATCTGAATTGCCGAGCAGTATGATTGCGTATAGAAACATGTTCAATTAGAATTATCTAATCAAAAGCGATCAAGTGAGTACCTTATGCAAAATGATATAGATGTAAATGCAATGGTAACTAATGCGGAAAGTGCGGCTAAATGGCTTAAAGCTATAGCGAATCCTTATCGCTTAATGATTCTGTGCCTTTTACTGGATAAAGAGCTGAGCGTGACGGAACTGAATGCGACTGTTCCTTTAAGCCAATCGGCACTATCACAGCATTTAGCAGTATTGCGAGCTGAAGACTTAGTCGATACCCGTAAGAGCTCCCAGATTGTGTATTACAAGCTTAAGAATGAACAAGTCACCCAAGTGATTTCCATTCTACATAGTCGTTACTGCGCGGTATAAATCGTTAAACGACGCCATGCAGTCATAAAGCCCTAGCTGAGACTAGGGCTTTATCATTTTTACAGCTTGCTAAAGTGCGTTCCGAAGGCTTCGACTTTACCCCAATCGGTAAACTCGAAGGTGCCCTTCAGGTCAGTCGGCCCCTTAGTCATCCACATGATAAAGCGGATCATGGTCCGGTCGAATAAACTATATTTAGGATAATCAATCTTGCCTGCAAACACCGCCAATTGCTGTGGTTGCCACAGCGATAATTTAAGGAACTTTTGCATGTAAGGATTGGTTTCTGGCGTGTTCTTTAATGGCTTACGCGCCACCACATTTACAGTGAAAAAACCGTTAATTTTTGCACTTAACACCGCGTGGTTGCGATTTACAAACTGATATAGCTCAGGTCTATGTTTACCATAACGAATACTCGCACCAATCAGCACTTTATCGAAATCGACAAGACTTAAGGCCTCGGCCTGTTCTAAGGTGACTAACGACACCTGCTCACCCGCTTGTTCGGCAAGCGTTTTGATTTTTCGGCAAATTTCCAGTGTTTGGCCATCGATTGTCGAATAGATTATTAATGTCTGCATATCAATCCTTCCAGAAAGTTGGCGTGAACAAAATCAACAAGGTAAAGACTTCGAGGCGACCAAATAACATGGCCACCACCAGCACCCATTTGGCGCCATCACCGATACTGGCATAGTTACTCGCCACTTCCCCAAGCCCTGGGCCAAGGTTATTTAAACAGGCAGCGGTGGCACTAAAGGCCGTAATATCGTCCAGCCCCATGGCCATTAGCGCCAACATACACAGTACGAAAACTAAAGCGTAGGCAGAGAAAAATCCCCATACTGCATCGACGACACGATCTGGTAACGCCTTGGAGCCAATACGAATTGAGAACATCGCCTTAGGGTGAACCAAGCGCTTAAGTTCACGAGAACCTTGCAACAGCAGCAGGATAACTCGGATCACCTTTATCCCGCCCGCAGTTGAACCACCACACCCACCGATAAAGCTTGAGAAGATCAACAGAATCGGCAGGAAAAGCGGCCACATATGGAAACTTTCAGTACCAAAGCCAGCAGTTGTCGCCACCGAAACCGCTTGGAATAAGGCGTGATCTAAGGTTTCTTCTGGCGAGTCATAAATCCCTGAGTGATAAAGGGTTAAGAAGCAAATCGCCGTCAGCACCAACTGAATTGCCACCAGCATCTTGAACTCAGTGTCTCGAAAATAGACTCTAAAATTGATCCCGCGGCGCGAAAATGCCGCAAAGTGCACGCTAAAGTTCACTGCAGAGACTATCAAAAAGAATACGCAAATCAGATTGATTACAGGGCTGTTAAAGTAGCCCATACTGGCATCGTGGGTCGAAAAGCCCCCGATGGCGATGGTCGAAAACGAGTGACACACGGCATCGAATACGCTCATCCCCGCCAGCCAATAGGCGCCAGCACAGGTGATGGTTAGCAGTAGATAGATGTACCATAACGCCTTAGCCGTTTCGGCAATCCTCGGCGTCATCTTACTGTCCTTCACAGGCCCTGGAATCTCGGCGCGATACAGCTGCATGCCCCCAACTCCAAGCACAGGCAGAATCGCCACAGCTAGAACAATGATCCCCATACCGCCGAGCCATTGCAGCATATGTCGATAAAACAGAATGGCCTTAGGTAAGGAGTCCAGTCCGACAATAACGGTGGCTCCTGTGGTAGTTAGTGCGGAGAATGATTCGAAGAAACTATCGGTCCAGCTGAGATCGGGTTGGCTTGAGAAGATAAAGGGTAAGGCACCGATGGAGCCAAGCACTGTCCAGAACAAAACTACGATCAGGAAACCCTCGCGAGTTCGTAATTCCTCTTTGCAGCGACGATTAGGATACCAGAGCCAAAAACCGATAAATAAGCTAACAAAAAATGCCTGAATAAACGCAGTACCACCGCCATCGTTATACCAAATGGCGATTAAGGCTGGCGGCAGCATAGTGATGGAGAACAGGCCGATTAGCAGGCCTATGATTCTTATTATGGTTTTGTATTGCATTCCGCGTGTTCAATTATTCCATTGGCTGCAAAGGTATTTTCAGCATTTTGCATATTTTGGCATAATTTACGCAGGCATCACAGCTCAAACTCTGCTCGCAGGCTACCCTGACTCAACGTTGCCAGTGATTCATTCAATATACCCTGTTGCTGTTTGCCTATTTCAAAATGGATATCAACGGCTTCGGCAAATTGCTTATCGATGATCACCGCTTCTAACTGTTGTAATAAATGTTCGACATCCCTTAATTGGGTGTAATCACAATGCAGTTTGGCTGGATAACGTAATTGCTTCAATCGCGTCGGCAATTGCCCTAAACCTTGGCGTAATCCCGAAGTATAGGCACGCACTAAACCGCCCACACCTAACTTAGTACCGCCATAGAAACGCACCACCACGGCACCGACTTCACCGAGATTCGCGCCTTGTAATACTGCGAGCATTGGACGACCAGCGCTGCCCGCTGGCTCACCATCGTCACTCGAACCGATGGCAATGCTGTCGTTGGGCGCTCCAGCAATAAAGGCATAGCAGTAATGGCTGGCGCCGGGATAATCTCGCTTTATGTCAGTAAGTACTAACTTCAGCTGTTCTAAACTTGTGCAATGAAATAGAAAAGAGATAAAGCGGCTATGCTTTATCTCTTCTTCTATCTGCACATTTTCACTCGGTATCAGATAACTTTCGAGCACTCGCTCTCCCTAAAATCACGCTAAGCCCAGTTCGCGGGTCATATTTTCGTTTCGATCCTGATGCACAATCACATTATCTTCGATACGAATGCCGCCAAAAGGTCGCAGCTCATCAACGGTGCGCCAATTGATCTGCTGACCACGGCTATCTTGTTTTAGCTCATTGAGTAAAGTGTCGATAATGTATAATCCTGGCTCCATCGTAAGCACTTGGTTTGGTGCCAAAATGCGGGTGCAACGCAGGAACGGATGGGCTTCTGGTGCCGGAATATGGGTACCACGCTCATCGAAGGAAAAACCGCCCACATCATGCACTTGCAAGCCTAACATATGGCCGAGTCCATGAGGGAAGAAGGCGCTGGTTATGCCTTGGTCGACTAAGCCCTGGGCATCGCCCGTGGCTAGCTCAAAATCCAACAGCATTTGCGCGACTTTGCCATGGGTCGTCAAGTGTAAATCGGGATAACGCACACCCGGACGCATCATATCAATCAGTTCGAGCTGCGCCTTATTCATGGCAGTGATTAATTCGTCGAAACGATTCTTCTCAAACGCATAGGTACGAGTGATATCCGACGCATAGCCAAAGTAACTGGCACCCGCATCGATTAAAAAAGATAAGCGGCGCACCGGATTTTGATGCTCAAGCGCGGTGTAATGCAAAATCGCCGCATTTTGATTTAAGGCTATGATATTACCGTAGGGCACTTCGTTCTCGCCCTGTCCCACGGCTGATAAATACTGCTGCTGAATTTCAAACTCGCTCGCACCGTTATAGAAGGCATTTTTAGCCGCTAAATGCCCTTGCACCGCAATCTGGTTCGCTCGGCGCATACATTCGAGTTCATATTCGGTTTTAGTGGTACGGTGGAAATGCAGATAGCTCATCACAGAGTCAGGATTGCGACTGGTGAAACCCAGCACCTCAGCCACATCTAAATGCTCACCCAAATAAGCCCAGTTAGCGATATCGGCAGGCAATAGTTCGGCAACCTTATCGGCCTTAGTGAGTAATTTGATCTCAAAATGCTCGGTCCAGAACATCTCCGGCACGTCAGACACCTTATGCCAAAAATCCACAGGGCGATAAAAAATCAGTTGCGGCTTATCGCGACCATTCACCACTAACCAACAGTTAGGGTTATCCAACACAGGTAACCAAGCCTTGAAATGGGGATTGGCTTTAAAAGGATAATTAATGTCGTCCAAAAACATTCGATGTGGCTGACCCGAGTGGATCACTAAACCTGATAATGCTTCACGCGATACAATTTCAGCAACTCGACGATTAAGCTCGGCGATGTGGGCATGATAGTGATGAGCCAAGTGATCCATGTTTCATATCCTGTAATGAACGATAGTTAATAAAAAAACCGCAAATCTGACTAAGCCATATAGGCTCAGTGTTTTCCTCTACTTACGCCCTCATTTCGCACGGGGTAGCAAATTCTCGATTTAAGCCTATGCTTTTAATTCTAAAAATAAAATTACCCAACTAGCCAGCGAGTAATACCGCTAAAGTACAAATTCCCACTACGTACTCTTTCGCGTAATCTGGCACTTCTACACTTTGTGCAGTGTATCACAAAGCTGAAAATTCACTCTAGCCGACAAGAAATTAAACAGTCGTTTAAATTGGGTGTTGTAATTTATCGAATTTCGAAGCACACTGGCACACAACTGGTCAAATGATGGCCGAAGCTGCTGTGAGATAGAGAGTCGTACTAACACCAAAAAATAATGGTGGGTATCACTTTTAAGCCAAAAGGAAGCAAGCAATGATCTACCAAAGTCCTACAATTCAGGTTGAGTTACTCGAGGATAATATTGCCAAGCTGTGCTTTAACGCACCCGGTTCGGTGAACAAATTCGACAGAGAAACACTCGCCTCACTCGATGCCGCATTAGATAGCATTAAACAACAATCAAACATTCAGGCTTTAGTGCTGACCTCAGGTAAAGATACCTTTATCGTGGGTGCCGACATTACTGAATTTTTAGGCTTATTCGCACAAGATGATTCAGTACTACTCTCTTGGGTTGAACAGGCCAATGCCGTATTCAATAAACTTGAAGATTTACCTTTCCCAACCGCTTCAGCGATTAAAGGTTTTGCCTTAGGCGGCGGTTGTGAAATTATTCTGGCAACGGATTTCCGTATCGCCGACACCACAGCCAAAATCGGTCTACCCGAAACCAAACTAGGTATTATCCCAGGCTTTGGTGGCACAGTGCGTTTACCACGTGTGATTGGTGCAGATAACGCTCTTGAGTGGATCACCACGGGTAAAGATCAACGTCCAGAAGATGCCTTAAAAGTAGGCGCGGTTGACGCCGTTGTTGCGCCAGAGGCTTTAGAAGCTGCCGCCATTCAAATGCTTAAAGACGCGGTTGCAGAAAAGCTTGATTGGCAAGCCCGTCGCCAACGTAAGATGTCACCACTGACCTTACCAAAACTCGAAGCCATGATGTCTTTCACAACCGCTAAAGGTATGGTTTTCTCTGTCGCTGGCAAACATTATCCTGCACCAATGGCGGCGGTAAATGTAGTTGAGCAAGCGGCGACCAAAGGCCGAGCCGAAGCGCTGCAAATTGAGCATCAAGCATTTATCAAGTTAGCGAAAACCGATGTAGCCAAAGCGTTGATCGGTATCTTCTTGAATGACCAATTAGTAAAAGGTAAGGCTAAGAAAGCGGGCAAGCTCGCTAAAGATGTGAAAAGTGCCGCCGTATTAGGTGCTGGTATCATGGGTGGCGGTATCGCTTACCAAAGCGCCAGCAAAGGCACGCCAATCGTGATGAAGGATATCGCTCAACCTGCATTAGATTTAGGTTTAGGCGAAGCCGCAAAACTGTTATCTGCGCAAGTTGCTCGCGGCCGCTCTACCCCAGAAAAAATGGCTAAAGTGCTGAACAACATCACTCCAGCCTTAGACTATGCACCAGTGAAACATGCTGACGTGGTTGTTGAAGCCGTTGTTGAGCATCCAAAAGTGAAGGCACAAGTACTGGCGGAAGTTGAACAATACGTGAGTGAAGATGCGATTATCGCCTCTAACACGTCAACCATTTCAATCAACCTGCTCGCCAAGAGCATGAAAAAACCTGAGCGTTTCTGCGGTATGCACTTCTTCAATCCAGTGCACAAAATGCCATTGGTTGAAGTTATTCGTGGCGAGCACAGCTCAGAAGAAACCATCGCATCTGTTGTCGCCTACGCCAGCAAAATGGGTAAAACCCCAATCGTTGTAAATGATTGCCCAGGTTTCTTCGTTAACCGTGTACTCTTCCCTTATTTTGCTGGCTTTAACGGCCTGCTCGCCGAGGGTGGCGACTTTGCCGCTATCGATAAAGTGATGGAAAAACAATTCGGCTGGCCAATGGGCCCTGCTTACCTGCTAGACGTTGTCGGCCTAGACACAGGTCACCACGCGCAAGCGGTAATGGCCGAAGGCTTCCCCGATCGTATGGGCAAAACTGGCAATGACGCGATTGACGTGATGTTCGAGAACAAACGTCTCGGTCAGAAGAATGGCAAAGGCTTCTACGCTTACTCTGTGGATAGCCGCGGTAAGCCAAAGAAAGACGTCGACCCAACCAGCTACGAGCTGCTAAAGGCTGCCTTTGGTGAACAAAAAGCATTCGATGCGGATGAAATCATCGCCCGCACTATGATCCCAATGATTATCGAAACCGTTCGCTGTTTAGAAGAAGGCATTGTGGCATCACCTGCCGAAGCGGATATGGGCTTAGTCTACGGTTTAGGCTTCCCACCATTCCGTGGTGGTGTGTTCCGTTACTTAGATACTATGGGCGTAGCCAACTTTGTCGCCTTAGCTGACAAATACGCACACTTAGGTGGTTTGTATCAAGTCACCGACGCCATGCGCGCCCTTGCAGCCAACAACGGTAGCTACTACCAAGCCTAATTAGCGGGAAAGGAATTTAATTATGAAACAAGCTGTTATCGTAGATTGCATTCGTACTCCTATGGGCCGTTCTAAGGCTGGGGTGTTCCGTAATGTACGTGCAGAAACACTCTCTGCCGAATTAATGAAAGGTCTATTACTGCGTAACCCGCAATTAGATCCCAATACGATTGAAGACGTTATTTGGGGCTGCGTGCAGCAAACCCTAGAGCAAGGCTTCAACATTGCCCGTAATGCATCATTGCTGGCAGGTATCCCGAAGACGGCTGGCGCCGTGACAGTCAACCGCCTATGTGGTTCTTCAATGGAAGCCATCCATCAAGCCGCTCGCGCAATCATGACTGGCATGGGCGACACCTTTATCATCGGTGGTGTTGAGCATATGGGCCATGTGCCGATGAACCATGGTGTGGACTTCCACCCTGGTTTAGCCAATAACGTCGCTAAAGCCTCCGGCATGATGGGCTTAACCGCAGAAATGCTCGGCAAGCTCCACGGCATCACCCGTGAGCAGCAGGATGCCTTTGCTGTTCGTTCACACCAACGCGCTTACGCAGCCACAGTTGAAGGCCGTTTTGCCAAGGAAATCTATGGCATCGAAGGCCATGATGCTAACGGTGCACTGATTAAAGTACTGCACGACGAAGTGATTCGCCCAGAAACGACCATGGAATCGTTAGCAGCACTGCGCCCGGTATTCGATCCTGCAAACGGTACTGTGACTGCGGGAACATCATCAGCCTTATCCGACGGCGCTTCGGCCATGTTGATAATGGAAGAATCTAAAGCACGCGCACTTGGCTTACCAATTCGTGCACGTATTCGCTCTATGGCGGTTGCAGGTTGTGATGCGGCAATTATGGGTTACGGCCCAGTACCAGCCACGCAAAAAGCACTTGCTCGCGCCGGTATTACCGTTGCCGACTTAGATGTGATTGAACTTAACGAAGCGTTTGCTGCTCAGTCTTTACCTTGTGTGAAAGATTTAGGTTTAGCAGATGTGGTTGATGACAAAATCAACCTCAACGGCGGCGCAATTGCACTAGGTCACCCACTGGGTTGTTCTGGCGCGCGTATCTCTACGACGCTTATTAACTTGATGGAACACAAAGATGCAACCTTAGGTTTGGCAACCATGTGTATTGGTTTGGGCCAAGGTATTGCAACCGTTTTCGAACGCGTTTAATCCTTAACGATTCTTCCTCAAAGCCGGACTTAGTTCCGGCTTTTTTATGCAGCTTTAAAACATTGTGAAATAATGCCACGCTAAAACGTCGATGATAAAGTTGCTAAGCCAAAAACGCTTAAAGTTAGATTATCTCGATTTTATAGCAGCTATAAAAGTCCCGTATTTTTTATGATGAAGAGATCCATCCCATTCTCAAGCATTTGAGGAAGATTAGGGATCACGAAATAACATTGTTCCACGTGAAACATCTCACTAATCCTGACTCTCGAATAAATAAAACGGAATAAAACCAATTACCCGTTGCATCACAAAATCAGGCCGCCAACTTGGTTTATCCAAACCACTGGAGTAACATTAGCCAATTCTGTTTAACCGTTCAGTCGAGGTCATATGAACGACGTTTTCTCAACCGCACAACACAAACTGGATGCTCTTGGTTTGCGCTGCCCAGAACCAGTAATGATGGTGCGTAAAACGGTAAGACAAATGGCTCAAGGAGAAACACTGCTTATCATCGCGGATGATCCTGCTACTACCCGTGATATTCCCAGTTTTTGTGAGTTTATGGATCACACACTGATCGCCAGTGAAACCAACCAAACACCCTATCAATATTTGATTAAAAAGGGACTCTAAGTCCCAACATCGACATTAGGATAAGGACATCAAACATGCCGAAACTAGTTGCTATCGCCTATAAAACGATTAAACGCGGACCAATGAATGAGGTGCTGTGCGCGAATGTCACCCAGCACAGCGGTATTGAAAAAGATGTATTTGGTCGCCCAGGCAAAAGGCAAGTCACAGTACTCTCGCTCCAGCAGTGGCAAATAGCGTGTCAAAGTATAGGTGCAAATTTACCTTGGACGACTCGCCGCGCCAATCTTTTAGTCGATGGATTAACTTTTAGTCCTGCCGATGTGGGTAAACAGTTGCACATTGGGGATCTCTGCCTCGAAGTCACAGGAGAAACTGATCCCTGTAAAAAGATGGACCAAGCTCATGCCGGCTTAGAGTCAGCACTAACACCTGATTGGCGAGGCGGTGTCACTTGCCGTGTTATCAATGATGCCATGATCCACATCGGCGATCCCGTCACATTAAACTAATCATCACTTCCTGGAGAGTAAGCTGCATTACTCTCCCACAGTTTCTCCGCCTCAGCTGCTGCCCCTCGGTCATTAATTGAAACAGTATTTCCGTTTTCCTTACAGGGTATTTGTGCGATAACTTAGCGTAGCATTAACAAATATTTATCCAACCTGATAACAATCAAGCCCTAGAATAACGATAACAGGACATAACATGTTGAAACCTAAGCTGACACCGCTTTATATCGCCCTGATGCTTGGCCTTAACTCCCACGCTGTACAGGCAGCAGATGCCCAAAAAACGAGTTGGGACGTCAATGCGCCAGCCAGTGCCCCGCTAGAAAAAGTGGCAATAGATGTAACCGAAGGCACTTGGATGAACATCAGTGTCAGTCCAGACGGCAAACATTTAGTATTCGATTTACTCGGTGATATTTATCAAATCCCAGTCACGGGTGGCGAAGCTAAACAATTAGCTCAAGGGATAGCCTGGCAAATGCAGCCCGTTTATAGCCCTGATGGTAAACACATCGCCTTTACCTCGGATGCGGATGGTGGTGACAATATTTGGATTATGGATGCCGATGGCCGCAATCCACGCACCGTCACATCAGAAACTTTTCGCTTACTCAACAGCCCAGCGTGGAGCCCTGATTCGCAATATTTAGTGGGTCGTAAGCATTTTACCGCCAGTCGCAGTTTAGGCGCCGGCGAAGTCTGGCTCTACCATGTTGCTGGTGGCGAAGGTGTAAAACTCACCGAACGCCCAAATGATGAGAAAGACTTAGGTGAACCTGCCTATTCACCCGATGGCCGCTATATCTATTTCAGTCAAGATGACACTCCAGGAAAAACCTTCCATTACTCCAAAGACTCAGTAAACGGCATCTATAAAATCAAGCGTTACGATACCAAAACAGGTGATATCGAAATTCTGATCGAAGGGACTGGCGGAGCCATTCGCCCAACCCCAAGTCCTGATGGCACCAAACTAGCCTACATCAAGCGTGATGATTTCCAATCATCCTTATATTTGCTTGATTTGAAATCCGGTGAAACCACTAAACTGTTCGGCGATTTAGACCGCGATATGCAAGAGACTTGGGCAATCCATGGTGTTTACCCGACTATGGCATGGACTCCAGACAACAAAGACATCTTCTTCTGGGCTAAGGGCAAAATTAACCGCCTCAACGTTGCTAATAAAACGGTCACCGATATTCCATTTTCCGTAAAAACCCAATTAGACGTTCAGCCTTCAGTACGCTTTAAACAAGATATTGATAAAGATGTATTCGATGTAAAAATGCTGCGAATGGCACAAGTTTCACCGGATGGCAGTAAGGTCGCCTTCGAAGCATTGGGTAAAATCTGGTTGAAGACACTTCCCGATGGCAAGATGTCGCGCTTAACCGAGTTAGATAACAATATCGAAGAACTCTATCCCCAGTGGTCGCGTGATGGCAAAAATATTGTCTTCACAACTTGGAATGACCAAGACCAAGGCACAGTACAAGTGATCAGCGCTAAAGGTGGCAAAGCGAAACAACTTACCACTGAGCCAGGAAAATACGTCGAGCCCACCTTTTCTCCCGATGGCGAACTTGTGGTGTATCGTAAAACCCAAGGCGGCCATCTCACACCTCGAACTTGGTCGCAGGAACCAGGCCTGTACAAGGTCGATTTAAAAACCAAACAAAATAAGAAAATCTCCGCAGAAGGCTATCAAGCACAATTCGGAGCCTCAGCCGATCGCATATTTTTTATGAATAGTGGTGAAGATGACACACCGCAGCTTGCCTCTATTAACTTGGATGGGTTTGATAAGCGCGTTCACTACAGCAGTAAGCATGCAACCGAATTTAGAGTCTCACCCGACGGTAAACAGCTCGCCTTTGCCGAGCGCTTTAAAGTTTGGGTGACGCCCTTTGCTAAACATGGTGAAACCGTTGAAATCGGCCCTAACGCCAGTAATCTTCCTGTCACTCAGTTAAGTGTGCGAGCTGGCGAAAGTATCAGTTGGAATAGCAAGAGTAATCAACTCTATTGGACTCTTGGCCCAGAACTGTACCAAGCCGATGTTGATTCGCAGTATCTCAAAAAGGACGTGCAAGCTAAGCCAAGCATTATCAATTTAGGCTTTACTGAAAAAGCTGATGTTCCACGTGGAACAGTCGCCTTTGTCGGCGGTAAAGTGATCACCATGGAAAATGACCAAGTCATCGATAAGGGTGTAGTGATCGTCAAAGACAATCATATTGTTGCTGTTGGCGACGCTAACACGGCAATTCCAAAGGTTGCACAAGTTATCGATATAAGCGGCAAATCCATTATGCCAGGTTTGTTTGACGCTCACGCCCATGGCGCCCAGGCCGATGATGAAATCGTGCCCCAACAAAACTGGGCGCTCTACTCTGGATTATCCCTAGGCGTGACGACCATCCATGATCCATCGAACGATACCACTGAAATCTTTGCCGCTTCTGAGCAACAAAAAGCTGGCAACATCGTGGGCCCGCGGATTTTCTCCACTGGAACAATTCTCTACGGCGCAAATGCTCCCGGATACACCTCGCATATCGACTCACTCGATGATGCAAAATTCCATTTAGAGCGACTCAAAAAAGTCGGCGCCTTTAGCGTTAAGAGCTACAACCAACCGCGTCGCAATCAAAGACAACAGGTTATCGCTGCAGCTCGTGAACTCGAAATGATGGTCGTGCCAGAGGGTGGCAGCTTACTGCAACATAACCTGACCATGGTTGCCGATGGCCATACCACCGTAGAACACTCGTTACCCGTGGCAAATATTTATAACGACATTAAACAGTTCTGGAGCCAAACTAAGGTCGGTTACACTCCAACCTTAGTCGTCGCCTACGGCGGTATTTCGGGTGAAAACTATTGGTATGATAAGACCGATGTGTGGGCTCATCCGCGCCTGTCTATGTATGTGCCAAGCGATATTTTGCAGGCTCGCTCTATGCGTCGCCCCCATGCACCAGACGGTCACTACAATCATTTTAACGTTGCTAAAGTGGCGAATGAGTTTAATAAATTAGGCATTCATCCAAATATTGGCGCCCACGGTCAACGTGAGGGTTTAGCCGCCCATTGGGAAATGTGGATGTTCGCCCAAGGCGGCATGAGCAATATGGATGTACTCAAAACTGCGACCATTAACCCAGCCACCACCTTCGGCCTAGAGCATCAACTTGGCTCGATAAAGACAGGTAAGCTTGCAGATTTAATCGTTATTGATGGCGATCCATTAGCGGATATTCGAGTCACAGATAAAGTCACTTATACTATGGTCAATGGTAAGTTGTTTGATGCTGAGTCGATGAACCAACTCAATGGCAGCAAACAACAGCGTAAGCCTTTCTTCTTCGAGAAAATCTAATCTCAGCAAGTAGAAATAACAAAAGGCATGTTCCACGTGGAACATGCCTTTTTATTTTGGATTTTTAGCTCAATAAAATAAGTACTTATTTGCCGCCACAGCAAGCATCATAGGCGATGCAATCAACTAGATGATCGTTCACCATTCCCACAGCCTGCATAAAAGCATAACAAATCGTTGGGCCAACAAAGTTAAAGCCGAGTTTTTTTAACGCCTTGGACATTGCCTCAGACTCAGGTGTTTGCACAGGCACCTGCGACATGGAAGTAAACTGATTAACCTTAGGCTTACCACCAACAAAGCTCCACAGAAATTCAGAAAAATCTTTGCCATCCGCAGTGTAGGCTAAATAGCCTTTTGCATTACGAATAATCGAATGGATCTTAAGGCGATTACGCACAATACCTGGATTGTTCATCAACTCTTCAACCTTAGCGTCGTCGAAAGTGGCAATGACTGTCGGCTCAAAATCCGCAAAAGCTTGTTCGTAGTTTTGCTGCTTCTTTAAGATAGTAATCCAAGACAACCCGGCTTGTTGGCCATCTAAACAGAGCTTGGCAAACAACTCCTTCGAATCATAAACTGGGCGTCCCCACACTTTATCGTGGTACTCACGATACAAGGGATCATCGCTGACCCAATTACAGCGGATTTCTTCCATGGCCTATCTACCTTAACGTTTTAACAAAGAAGGTAAAAAATAACCTACATAAGCAGAGATCTAGAAGGTATAATCGAAACCATTTTCTATTCAAGCTGACGGCAGTAGACAAGTAGACATGACGACGAAACACGACGTAAAAACATTTCAGGGTTTCATTCTAACCCTACAGGAATATTGGGCGCAGCAAGGCTGTGCAATCGTTCAACCTTTAGATATGGAAGTCGGTGCGGGTACATTCCACCCACAAACTTTCCTACGCTCTCTAGGGCCTGAGCCAATGAGCAGTGCTTATGTGCAGCCATCGCGCCGCCCTACCGACGGCCGTTACGGTGAAAACCCAAACCGTCTGCAGCACTACTACCAATTCCAAGTCGTGTTAAAACCGTCACCGGATAATATCCAAGAACTCTATTTAGGTTCTCTGCAAGCTCTAGGTATTGATACACAAATCCATGATATCCGTTTTGTGGAAGACAACTGGGAATCACCAACGCTAGGCGCTTGGGGTCTAGGTTGGGAAGTCTGGTTAAACGGCATGGAAGTGACTCAGTTTACTTACTTCCAACAAGTCGGCGGCTTAGAGTGTAGCCCTGTCACGGGTGAGATTACCTACGGTTTAGAGCGTCTCGCCATGTATATCCAAGGTGTGGATAGCGTGTACGACCTCGTATGGACCGATGGTCCAATGGGTCGCATCACCTACGGTGATGTGTTCCACCAAAACGAAGTTGAGCAATCGACCTATAACTTTGAGCACGCAGACGTCGACTTTATGTTTGCCCTGTTCGATCAATGCGAAAAAATGTGTCAGCACTTATTGTCGCTTGAAAAACCATTACCTCTGCCAGCCTATGAGCAAGTGATGAAAGCCTCGCACGCCTTCAACCTGCTCGATGCACGCCACGCCATTTCAGTGACTGAACGTCAGCGTTATATCCTGCGCGTTCGTACAATGGCTAAAGCCGTTGCTGAATCCTATTATCAGGCACGCGAAGCGCTTGGCTTCCCAATGTGTAAGTAGAGGTAACACATGAATTTTGAAAACTTACTCATCGAGTTAGGCACCGAAGAACTGCCACCAAAGGCGCTGCGTAAACTGGCTGAGTCTTTCTTAGCGAACTTTACCGAAGAATTAATCAAAGCCGATTTAGCTTTTAAATCAGCTGTTTGGTATGCAGCACCCCGTCGTCTTGCCATTAATGTGACTGAACTGGCTATTGCTCAAGCGGACAAAATCGTTGAAAAACGCGGCCCAGCTGTGAGTTCAGCTTTTGATGCCGAAGGTAAACCAACGAAAGCCGCAGAAGGCTGGGCACGTGGTAACGGTATTACCGTTGACCAAGCTGAGCGTTTGGTGACCGATAAAGGTGAATGGCTGGTTTATAACGCCAAAGTCGAAGGCGTTGAAACCAAGAGCTTAATCGCAGCGATGGCACAACGTGCGCTGGATAAGTTACCCATTCCTAAGCCAATGCGCTGGGGAAGCAGCAAGACACAATTTATTCGCCCGGTTCACACCGCTACCATGCTGTTAGGCAGTGAGTTAATCGAAGGTGAATTGCTCGGCATTAAATCGGCACGTAATGTTCGTGGTCACCGCTTTATGGGTACAGGCTTCGAGCTTGACCATGCAGACAACTACCTGACACTGCTGAAAGAAAAAGGTAAAGTCATCGCCGACTACGAAAGCCGTAAAGCCTTAATCAAAGCCGATGCAGAAAAAGCGGCCGCTAAGATTGGTGGCACCGCCGATATCGAAGATGACCTGCTGGAAGAAGTCACCTCTTTAGTTGAATGGCCAGTCGTATTAACCGCAAGCTTTGAAGAGAAGTTCTTGAACGTGCCTTCAGAAGCCTTGGTTTATACGATGAAGGGCGATCAGAAATACTTCCCTGTATTCGATGATGCCGGTAAGTTACTGCCAAACTTCATCTTTGTCGCCAACATCGAATCAAAAGATCCGGCGCAAATCATTGCGGGTAACGAGAAAGTGGTTCGTCCACGCTTGGCCGACGCCGAGTTCTTCTTCAATACCGACAAAAAACACACGCTGGAATCACGTTTACCAAGTCTTGAGACCGTCTTGTTCCAACAACAACTCGGTACCTTAAAAGACAAAGTCACTCGTATCTCTGCCCTAGCCGCCTTTATTGCCGAGCAAACTGGCGCTAACGCCGTTGATGCCGCCCGTGCTGGTTTATTGTCTAAAACAGACTTAATGACCAATATGGTGATGGAGTTTACCGATACTCAAGGCACTATGGGCATGCATTACGCCCGCCTAGACGGTGAAACTGAAGCCGTAGCCTTAGCCATGGAAGAGCAATACAAGCCAAAATTCTCTGGCGATACGGTTCCGACGGCAGCGGTATCTTGCGCAGTCGCTTTAGCGGATAAACTCGACACCTTAGTGGGTATCTTCGGTATCGGTCAGGCACCTAAGGGCGCTGCCGACCCATTCGCACTGCGCCGCGCCGCTATCGGTGTGCTACGCATTATCGTTGAGAACAAGCTGCCACTGGACTTAGTGACGCTGATTGCTAAGGCTCAAGAACTCCATGGCACTAACTTAAGCAACGCGAATGCAAGCGATGAAGTGCTTGAGTTCTTAATGGCACGTTTCCGTGCTTGGTACCAAGATAAAGGTATCGATGTTGATGTGATCCTCGCCGTATTAGCACGTCGCCCAACTCGCCCAGCTGACTTTGATAGCCGTATCAATGCGGTATCACACTTCAGAAGCTTAGAAGCCTCTAGCGCTCTGGCAGCGGCGAATAAGCGTGTATCTAACATTCTGGCGAAAGTAGAAGGCAAACTACCGACTGCGATTAATTCAGCTCTGTTAGCCGAAGCAGCAGAGCAAGCGTTAGCTGCAAAACTTGCTGAACTTCAGCCTCTGCTTGCTCCACTGTTTGCTAATGCGGATTACCAACAGGCATTAACGCTGCTGGCGAGCTTACGTGAAAGTGTTGACCAGTTCTTCGAAGACGTGATGGTAATGGCCGATGACGAAGCCCTGAAAAACAACCGTTTAGCCCTGCTAAATAATCTACGTGAGCAATTCTTACATGTAGCGGATATTTCTCTACTCCAGTAAGTCACACGTTAGGTGCCAATAAAAAACGCGCTGATAGCGCGTTTTTTATTGGCTGCAATTTATTAAAATTGCTGGAGTTTTTCATGCAACGCCTCAAATTGAACTTGATCGAGTCCAACCAAGGCTAACAAGTTGCTCAGCATGTCAGCAGGCAATTTACCCGCTTGCTGCAGCATCGAAATCTCACTGATGATATTGGCGCGCCAAACCACTGCGGCAATCCCCTCATGCGGCCGGGTATGTACGTGGGCAAGTTTATCCAGTTCAGCTTCAAAAATACTGGGTAACTGCCAATATCTTGCTAATAATGCACTTAAGGTAAGTGATTTGGCCGTCATCACTTGTCGGAATAACCAAGAATTTGGCTGCTCACCAGGCTCTGCTTGCACAAAAGCATCAAGCAACATTTTGAAGATGGCGAGCTTACCCACATCATGCAGTAATCCTAATAGGAATGCGGTGTCCCTATCTTCTTCACTCAGCTCGCTAGTTAAAAAGGCCACCTGCATTGAATGACGCCAAATCTCAGCGCCAAAACGCCGAAAATAAATGGGTTTAATATCTAGCATCTCACGCACTAGGCAGCTAGTCACAAAGCAACGTAACTGTTCACGGCCAAGTTGTACTAAAGCTTGCTGCAAGCTAGTCACTTCCCGCTCACCACGCTTAAAGGCCGGTGAGTTACACAGCTTAAGCACTTCGACGCTCAGTAAAGGATCTTGCTCGATTAACGCCAACAAGTCTTTAGTATCAAACTGTGGATCAGCTAACTTACGGTCTAACTCCAATACCTTAGAGGGAAGCTTAAGCACCTTTTCTGCAATCACTTGTGGCGATGCTAAGGCGAGCTCTATTTCAGCCATTACTCGCCGTTCAAGGTTATTAGCAACGCCACCAGCATCTTTGGTTCTGGCGGGGAATAACAAACTATAAAACAGCGCCGCTAAGTCAATACTCATCGAAGTATCACATTGCTCTTCTACACGTTTTTTAGGTGACGCTGTCGTTATAGGTTTGCTGAGATCGGTCTGACTAAAGCTTTTAGGTCGCTCAAGTGTTGCTTGTTCACGGATATTAAAAATTTTGTTGAATATGGATTTAATCAAAATATTCCAACCTATGAAAGCTGTGTTTACTGAGCCAGTATTACATTATCCGTCCATTGTAATTGATATGCTAGAGCAGCCAGTATCAGTATTATGTGCAGCTTGAGTATATGTTGCCAAACTTAAGATAAGGTTACCAAGTCGAATTGTTTCACGTGAAACCATAGTCCAATTTAGCTTGATAGCATGAGCAATTTTAATGGCTGAAATGAGCATGCAACAACTTAACCGCTCGGTGAAAAACAAACATAATGTATAGTGATTAGCACGACTCAAAATTGGAAGGCGCTTATGAAACTCTATATCGGCAATAAAAACTACTCTAGCTGGTCGCTCCGAGCTTGGTTAATGGCAGCGAAATCAGGCGTTAAGTTCGATGAAGTGCTATTACCACTCGATACCGATAGCTTCTACCAGCAACTCCAATCCATTTCGCCAACGTTAAAAGTACCAACACTGGTCGATGGTGACATTACCGTTTGGGATTCACTGTCAATTTGTGAATATATCAATGATTGTTATCTTTCAGGCACTGCATGGCCACAAGAGCCAAAACAAAAAGCCAAGGCTCGCTCCCTCGCCTGTGAAATGCATTCAGGCTTTCATGCCCTGCGAAATGCCCTGCCTATGAATATCCGTGCCCGTCGATATGTCGAGCTTAACCCCGCTGTTCAGCAAGATATTGCACGCATCGACAGCATTTGGTCTCAGCAAATGACTGAGTTTACCCCATCCAAAAATCAGGGCACTTGGTTATTTGGCGAGTGGTCAATCGCCGATATGATGTTTGCACCAGTGGTAATGCGCTTCTTTACCTATGAGATTGAAGTCTCGCAAGCGAGCCGAGCGTATATGGAATTTATTGTGAGCCAGCCAGAAATGCAGGCTTGGATAACTGCCGCAAAAGCGGAGACTGAAATTGTCGAAGCTGATGAGGCAGGTGTTGATAGGTAATTTTTTGCAAAAGAAAAGGGAAAGCTAAGCTTTCCCTTTTTTATCAATCACTTTAGTCTGTAAAAAACGATATTAAACGTCTAGATATTAAACGTCTAAGTTAGCCACGTTCAGCGCGTTGGCTTCAATAAACTCACGACGCGGTTCTACTTGATCGCCCATCAAGCAAGTAAACAATTGGTCTGCGCCGACGGCGTCATCAATGGTCACTTGCAGCATACGCCGTGATTCAGGATCCATTGTGGTTTCCCACAATTGCTCAGGGTTCATCTCACCCAATCCTTTATAACGTTGGATATATAAACCACGTTTAGCTTCTGAAATCGTCCAATCTAGTGCTTCAATGAAGCTGCCGACTTCTTTCACTCGGTCACCACGTTGCACATAACCACCGGCTTCAATCAAGCCTTCTAGGGCTGCACCTAACTTAGCAATACGTTGATAATCCATTGATTGGAAGAAGTCATAGCTAAATAGGTAATGCGTGTCGATACCATGTTTACGAATGGTGATCTTTGGCAGATACACTTTACGCTCAGGATCGAGTACAGGCTCACCAGAATACAGCACGCCGCTATTTTCTAATTCCACCAACTCATGGATAAAGGCGTCTATCCATTCCTTCATCTTAGCTTCATCGGCCAACATCTCATTGCTGATCATTGGGTGGTAAAGCATCCGATTAGTGATATGCGTTGGATAACGTTGCTCTAAACGGGCAACAATCGCTTCTACTTCGCGGTATTGCGTCACTAAACGCTCTAATGGCTCACCCGACATACCTGGCGCACCTTGAGATGGATAAATGCTGGTTCCATCTAACGCTTGAGTGGTCAGATACTGAGTCAGTGCCGCTTCGTCTTTCAGATATTGTTCTTGCTTACCTTTCTTCACTTTGAATAAAGGCGGCTGAGCAATATACACATAACCACGCTCAATCAGTTCAGGCATTTGGCGGAAGAAGAAGGTCAACAGCAAGGTACGAATGTGCGAGCCGTCGACGTCAGCATCCGTCATGATGATAATGTTGTGGTAGCGAGTCTTATCGGGGTTGTATTCATCACGACCAATACCACAGCCAAGTGCGGTGATTAGTGTTGCAACCTCTTGAGAGGAAAGCATTTTATCGAAACGAGCTTTCTCAACGTTTAAGATTTTACCTTTCAGTGGCAGAATCGCTTGATTCTTACGATTGCGTCCCTGCTTAGCACTACCGCCAGCAGAGTCCCCTTCCACTATGTAGATTTCTGAAAGACCAGGGTCTTTCTCTTGGCAATCCGCCAGCTTACCAGGCAAACCACCTAAATCGAGCGCGCCTTTACGACGGGTCATTTCACGGGCTTTACGCGCCGCTTCACGGGCACGAGCCGCATCCACAATCTTACCAACGATTAACTTAGCATCGGCAGGATTTTCAAGCAGATAGTCGTTTAGCTTTTCACCCATGGTTTGTTCAACCGCGGCTTTAACTTCGCTAGACACTAGCTTGTCTTTGGTTTGCGAGCTGAACTTAGGATCGGGCACTTTAACCGAGATAACAGCCGTTAAACCTTCGCGGGCGTCATCGCCAGTCGCGTTGGTTTTGCCTTTCTTGTTATAACCTTCGTTTTCCATGTAGTTGTTGAGGTTACGTGTCAACGCACTACGGAAACCGGCTAAGTGAGTACCACCGTCACGCTGCGGGATGTTGTTGGTAAAACAGAATATGTTTTCTTGGTAACCATCGTTCCACTGCATCGCCACTTCAACGGTAATGCCGTCGTCACGCTCCTGCATAAAGTGGAATACATCTTTGTTTACCGGCGTTTTATTACGGTTCAAGTAATCAACGAATGCGCTGATACCGCCTTCGTATTTAAAGAATTCGTTTTTATTATCACGCTCGTCGACTAAGCGAATCCCCACACCAGAGTTAAGGAACGATAGTTCTCGCACCCGTTTAGCCAGGATTTCAAAGTGAAACTCAACATCACTGAAAGTTTGCTCACTTGGCCAGAAACGGATTTCGGTACCCGTTTTAGTTGCATCACCAATCTCTTTGATTGGCGCATCAGGTACACCATGGGTGTAAAACTGCTCGTGGACTTTACCATCGCGGCGAATGGTTAATTGCAGCTTTTTAGAAAGCGCGTTGACCACCGACACACCCACACCGTGCAGACCACCTGACACTTTATAGGAGTTATCGTCGAATTTACCACCAGCATGCAGTACCGTCATGATAACTTCTGCGGCCGATACACCTTCTTCTTCATGGATAGAGACCGGAATACCACGGCCATCATCCTTAACAGAAACCGAACCATCCACATGGATAGTAATTGTGATATCAGTACAATGGCCCGCTAAGGCTTCATCGATAGAGTTATCGACTACTTCGAACACCATATGATGTAGACCCGTACCGTCGTCGGTGTCACCAATATACATCCCAGGTCTCTTACGTACTGCATCAAGGCCCTTAAGGACCTTAATACTCGAAGAATCGTAACTATTCTCTGACATATTATTCTCTCAATGGTTATTCAATTACCGTTACACGTCCGTGTTCCACATGGAACATCCTACTGGGAGGCGTGTGTAACGAATCGACTATTGCTGCTGGCTCAATGGCGGTCACAAACACTTGTGCACCAGTGTCCACTAGCTGTTTCAGCAATAGCTGCCTATGCTGTGCATCCAACTCGGATGGAAGATCATCCACAAGATAAATACTGTGTTTATCTATTTGTTGTTTGAGCAACTTTCCCTGTGCAATACGCAGTGCACAGACTAATAATTTCAATTGACCACGGGACAGGGCATCCTGCGCCGGCAAAGTGCCTACACGAAGTCTTAAGTCAGCTTTATGGGGACCGCTGACGGTATGACCCGTAGCCAAATCTCTGGGATATTGTGATTCGAGAAGTTGTGCAAAATCCGTTTTGCTATCCCAGCCGCGGGTAAATGAAACCTTAACATTCACCTGCGGTAAAAACTCCTCGATTATACCCTTAAGTAGCTCATTTAACGAGTCTACATAACGGTTTCGTATTTCGGTGACCTGCTCGGTATAACGGACAAACTCCCGATCCCAATATTGGATTTGATCATAGGGAGAATTATTTCTAAGCAATTGATTTCGTTGTTTAAGAACTCGCCTCACATTCGCCCACGCCGTATAAAACTGTGGGTCAGAATGAAAGGCCCCCCAATCAATAAATTGCCTGCGGGATTTTGGACCTTCAAACAATAACGAAAAGCTTTCTGGCGTGATGACTTGTATGGGCAAGGTTTCAGCTAAAGTCGATAGCCGTTTGACCTTTTCGCCGTCAATTTTGACTTCGGTTTCGCCACTGCGAAAACGCCGCAGACCGATTTTACTGTCGCCGCGGGGTAAATTTAAGGTCGCAAACAGGGTTAGTTTGTCTTGGTCATTATTGATGACTCGCTGGGATAAGTGGCTGCGAAACGAACGCCCCATCCCGAGAAAGTAAATCGCCTCAAGAATACTGGTTTTGCCACTGCCATTTTGACCATAGATCAGATTAATCCCTTCACTCGGGCTCAGTTGCGCCAATTGAATATTGCGAAAAGAATCAATATTAAGACGGATAAGGCTCATGCGTTACTCATCAAACCGCATCGACGGCTCTGGCCAAGACTCAGGACTGTTATCATACCGCAATTCACATCCATTAGAGTTAATAAGGCAACAAGGGGTAAGGTCTGAAGACATATACGCCGCTAAAAAGCGGCGTATGGCACTGCGTAGAAATAGGATGACTATAAGCGCATTGGCATAACCACATACATGGAATCTTCTTCCAAGTGGTTTTCCAATAAAGCACTCGAGTTACCATCGATTAAAGTGATACGCACATCATCGGACTTAAGGTTGTTGAGCACGTCCAATAAGTAACTGACGTTGAAACCAATTTCGAGTGGCTGATTGTTGTAATCCACATCGATGATTTCTTCCGCTTCTTCTTGCTCTGGGTTATTAGCGGTGATTTTCAGTAATCCCGCTTCTAACTGAATGCGTACACCACGAAACTTCTCATTCGATAAAATAGAAGCGCGCGTTAAAGCTTGCTTGAAGTGGTTACGGCTGGCGATAACGATTTTATCACCGCCCTTAGGTAACACGCGGCGATAATCGGGGAAGCGACCATCGACTAATTTGCTGGTAAAGACTGTGGTGCTGGTGGTCGCGCGAATAGCGTTATCGCCAATGGCAATAGTGATATCTAAATCATCGGCTTCCAACAAACGTGCCATTTCCATCACGCCTTTACGGGGCACGATCACTTGTTTTTCAGGTAATTGTGCATCTATGGTTCTGTGACTTAAGGCTAAGCGGTGACCGTCGGTAGCAATGGCGCGCAGCACATTACCTTCGGTTTCGAGCAATAAACCATTCAGATAGTAACGAACGTCTTGGTTCGCCATCGAAAACTGGGTCGCATCAATCAACGACTTCAGCACGCCTTGCTTAAGGGTGAATTCGATTTCCGCCTGAAAGGCTTCCACGTTGGGGTATTCTTCTGCGGGCAGGGTTGCCAGCGAGAAACGACTACGGCCAGAGCGTAACAACCACTTGTTATCTTGCTGCTCGACCTTAAGCTCGCTTTGCTCAGGCAAAGATTTAACGATATCTAACAGCTTCTTAGCAGGAACTGTAGTTCGACCTTCTTCGATATCACCATGAATAACCGCCTGACCGACTAACTCAACTTCAAGGTCAGTACCTGTTAATTTGAGTGAGTGACCACTAACTTCTACAAGGAGATTTGCCAAAATAGGCAAGTTATGGCGTCTTTCTACCGCACCACAAACCAATTGAAGCGGCTTTAATAGGGCGTCCCTATCAATTGAAAATTTCATAGTGTCCAAATTCCTTGATTTTAAGAAGATAAGGTTCTAATCAAGTTAGCATAATCTTCTTTAATGTCGTGACTCTCTTCCCGTAGCTGAGCAATCTTACGACAGGCATGTAACACTGTGGTGTGATCTCGACCACCAAAGGCATCACCAATTTCCGGCAAGCTCTGGTTAGTTAATTCTTTGGATAACGCCATGGCCACTTGTCTTGGGCGCGCAACACTGCGCGAACGACGCTTAGACAACATATCAGCCATCTTGATTTTGTAGTATTCAGCTACGGTTTTCTGAATGTTGTCTATAGTGACTAATTTTTCCTGCAGTGCCAAGAGGTCACGTAGTGCTTCACGCACAAAATCAATCGTTATTGGGCGACCGGTAAAGTTAGCGTTGGCGATCACGCGGTTTAACGCCCCTTCTAACTCGCGTACGTTTGAACGTAAGCGCTTAGCAATAAAAAAGGCCACTTCATCAGGCAGGTTAATACCGCTCTCTTGCGCTTTGCGCATCAAAATTGCCACGCGAGTTTCAAGCTCTGGCGGTTCAATAGCAACTGTTAAGCCCCAACCAAAGCGGGATTTTAATCTGTCCTCTACCCCGTCGATCTCTTTTGGATAACGATCCGATGTCAGGATGATCTGATGATTACCTTCAAGCAGTGCGTTAAAGGTATGGAAAAATTCTTCTTGGGATCGGTCTTTATTGGCAAAAAATTGAATATCGTCGATAAACAGTGCATCGACACTACGGTAATAGCGTTTGAATTCTTCGATCGCATTGTTTTGCAGCGCTTTGACCATGTCTTGCACAAAACGCTCAGAATGCATATAAACCACTTTAGCATTGGGATTATTTTTAATGATCCCGTTACCGACAGCGTGCAACAAGTGAGTCTTACCTAGACCAGTTCCACCATATAAGAATAGTGGGTTATATGCACCGCCTGGATTTTCAGCTACTTGCAATGCAGCCGCTTTACCAAGTTGGTTTGACTTACCCTCAACGAAGTTATCGAATTGATAAGTTGGATTGATATTGCTGCGATGGTTAGTGTTAGTCACAGGCTCGGTGGTATTAAATGATGTACCAACAGAAGCCTTAGTTTGGGGATTGGGTACGCGCACTGCTGCGACGGGCGCAGGTTCTGGCTTTTTCGCGGACGGACGACTACCGATATCGAAGCGTAGCTTAGGCGCATCATTACCCATTTGCTCAGTAAAAAACTGATTAATGATATTGATGTACTTATCCCTAACCCAATCGAGCACGAAGCGGTTAGGCGCATATAACACCAAAGTATCTCCATCCATTTCGGCTTGTAACGGTCTGATCCACATACTGAACTGCTGAGCAGAAAGCTCATCTTGCAGTCTTCCGATACATTGTTGCCAAAGTGAAACCGCCACTAAGTTATCCCCAAAAGATCATCAAAAAGAGGTGTATTCTATAGCGAGATCTCAAGGATCGCTATCCTTAAAAAATAATTATCCCCAACAAGATCATTCTTTGTCAGCATCCTCGATCATCAAAGATCAAATTCGATCCTTTTATTCAACAAATAGGGAAAATCCCGCTTTATTAAGCGATCCAGATTGATCTATAATGGCGCCCCTTTGATCTGTTAACAGTTCCTCTTAACTACTAGATGTAGTGTCCATACACAGAGTTATCCACATCTTATAGTGTGTGGGGGGAGTTGATCTAAGGATACGCTGGCAGAAATAACCCACTTGCTGACTTTCGTTGTTGACGGGGACAAGTAAAGTGATTACAATTCGGCCTCTTTTTTACCCTTACCTCTATTCGTGGAGATAAGGATATGTTCACTAATAACAAAGACGGATTGCCATCATGAGTAAACGTACTTTTCAACCTAGCAACCTGAAGCGCAAGCGTTCTCACGGCTTCCGCGCTCGTATGGCTACTGCAGGCGGCCGTAAGGTGCTTGCACGTCGTCGTGCGAAAGGTCGCGCTCGTTTATCTGCTTAATTAAGTGGATAACTAGTTGACTAGCTATACCTTTACGCGGGAGTTACGCTTGCTAACTCCCGCGCAATTTAAATCTGTATTTTCCAATCCCATCAAAGCATCTTCTGCTGAAATAACCTTGCTTGCCATTCCTAATTCGGAACAACATCCGCGTCTGGGTCTTACTGTTGCTAAACGCTACGTAAAACGTGCCAATCAGCGAAATCGCATTAAGCGAGTGATCAGAGATAGTTTTCGCCTCAATCAACACAATATTCCTCATCTTGATATTGTTGTGCTGGTTAGAAATGGGGTGATGGAAATGGAAAATGCCGAACTCAACAAGTTGATAGAAAAGCTATGGCGCAAACTCAGTCGCCGCTACAATGGCTAGCAACCACGTTTATTCGTGGCTATCAAATCTTCATCAGCCCAATCTTGGGACCTCGATGTCGTTTCAATCCCACTTGCTCTCATTACGCCATTGAGGCAATAAAAGTGCACGGAACCGCGAAAGGTTGTTGGTTTGCATTGAAACGCATATTAAAATGTCACCCTTTGCATCCCGGCGGTAGTGATCCCGTCCCCCCTAAAAATGACAGGTGTAATAAATAGGCTATGGAATCTCAACGCAATATATTGCTAATAGGACTACTGTTTGTCAGCTTTTTGCTGTGGCAACAGTGGCAAGCAGACAAAGCTCCAAAACCCGTTGCAACCGAATCGTCTGTAGTGGCGAATGCGACCACTAATCACAGTGCTGATGTTCCAGAAGCGGATACTGGTGTGCCAGCAGCAGTCGCTGCGACGCAAAATCTAATCACGGTTAAAACCGATCAGCTCGATGTGCAAATCAACCCTGTGGGTGGTGATATTGTTTTTGCTGCACTGGTTTCACATAAATTGGAACAGGGTAAAGACCAGCCATTTGTTTTGCTTGAGCAAACCAAAGATTACACTTATATCGCTCAGAGTGGCCTAATTGGCCGTGATGGTATCGATAGCAGTGCTAAAGGTCGCGCCGCATTTGCCGCCAGCAAAACTGAATTTACCTTAGCCGATGGCCAAGACACCTTAGAAGTACCACTGACCTATGTGGCTGATAACGGTGTGACTTACACAAAAGTGTTTGTATTCCATCGTGGCAAGTTTAATGTTGATATCGATTACAAAATCAACAACACCTCAGCTGCTCCATTGCAAGTTCAGATGTACGGTCAGATTAAACAGACCATCAAGCCATCTGAAAGCAGCATGATGATGCCAACTTACCGTGGCGCCGCGTTTTCGACTCAAGATGTACGTTACGAAAAGTACAAGTTTGAAGATATGAGCAAGAGCAACCTCAATCAACCGACTCTCGGTGGTTGGGCGGCGATGCTGCAACATTACTTCGTATCAGCTTGGATCCCACCAGCAACCGATAGCAACACGATTTTCTCGAGTGTAAGCGCTGGCGGTTTAGCGAACATTGGTTTCCGTGGCGCGGTATATGATATTGCACCAGGTGCAACGCAAGAAATTAGCTCACAGTTCTATGTTGGCCCTAAAGATCAAAAAGCGCTATCTGCGTTATCTGATACCTTAAACCTAGTAGTTGATTACGGTTTCCTTTGGTGGTTAGCCGTTCCAATCCACTGGTTATTGATGTTCTATCAATCATTTGTGGGTAACTGGGGTGTGGCAATTATCCTGATCACCTTAACCGTTCGTGGTTTACTGTTCCCGCTTACCAAAGCGCAGTACACCTCAATGGCTAAGATGCGTAACCTACAGCCAAAACTGCAGGAACTAAAAGAGCGTTTCGGCGATGACCGTCAAAAGATGGGTCAAGCCATGATGGAACTGTATAAGAAGGAAAAAGTTAACCCTATGGGTGGCTGTTTACCTATTATTTTACAGATGCCAATCTTTATTGCCCTATACTGGGTATTGCTAGAGAGCTTCGAGCTGCGTCACGCACCATTTATGTTATGGATCCACGACTTATCAGTACAAGATCCATACTACATTCTGCCGCTGCTGATGGGTGTGTCCATGTTTGTGATGCAAAAAATGCAACCCATCGCACCGACAATGGACCCAATGCAAGTGAAGATGATGCAATGGATGCCAGTGATCTTTACCGTATTCTTCCTGTGGTTCCCATCGGGTCTGGTACTGTACTGGTTAGTAGGTAACATTGTTGCCATCATCCAGCAGAAGATTATTTATGCAGGTCTAGAGAAAAAAGGCTTAAAATAAGCCCAAGCGCTAGATAGGAGCTAACAGCTCAGCATATTCAAAAAGGCGGCTTCATTGGCCGCCTTTTCCTTTAGATAATTTGATCGATATTAATGGGTATTTCCGTGACAACTGACACTATCGTGGCACAGGCCACCGCGCCCGGACGGGGCGGCGTGGGTATCATTCGAATCTCTGGTGATAAGGCAACTGATGTGGCCATGGCCGTATTGGGTCATTTACCTAAACCCCGTTACGCCGATTACTGCGACTTTAAAAATGCCTCAGGCCAAGTGATAGACCAAGGTATCGCACTGTTTTTTAAAGGCCCTAATTCCTTCACGGGTGAAGATGTATTAGAGCTGCAGGGACACGGTGGTCAAATCGTCCTCGATATGCTGATCAAGCGCGTATTAGAAGTCGATGGCATTCGCATCGCCAAACCTGGCGAGTTTAGTGAACAGGCCTTTATGAACGACAAGCTGGACTTAACCCAGGCCGAAGCCATTGCCGACCTTATCGATGCCACTAGTGAACAAGCCGCCAAAAGCGCGCTGCAATCACTGCAAGGTGAGTTTTCGAAGGAAGTGCATGAGCTGGTGGATCAAGTCACCCATCTGCGTTTATACGTCGAAGCTGCGATTGATTTCCCCGATGAAGAAGTCGACTTTTTAAGTGATGGCAAAATTGCCAACGCGCTCTACAAAATCATCGACAAACTCAGCGCCGTCCAAGCCAGTGCCAAGCAAGGCTCGATTATCCGCGAAGGCATGAAAGTGGTGATTGCCGGTCGCCCCAATGCCGGAAAATCCAGTCTACTTAATGCGCTCGCCGGTAAAGAGTCGGCGATTGTGACCGAAATAGCTGGCACCACTCGCGATGTGCTGCGCGAACACATTCATTTAGATGGTATGCCGCTGCATATTATTGATACCGCAGGTTTACGTGATACCACAGATACGGTTGAACAAATCGGTATCGAGCGCGCTTGGAATGAAATCAACAGTGCCGATCGGGTGTTGTTCATGGTCGATGGCACCACCACGGATGCCGTCGATCCCCACGATATTTGGCCGGATTTTATCGATCGTCTCCCCGCAAATTTAGGCGTGACTGTTGTCCGCAATAAGGCCGATCTCACAGGTGAAAACCTCGCCATGACCGAAGAAAAAGGTTACAGCGTGTATAGGATCTCGGCCAAAACAGGCCTCGGTGTTGACGAGTTAAAACAGCACCTTAAATCGCTGATGGGTTATCAGAGTAATCTCGAAGGTGGCTTTATCGCCCGTCGTCGTCACCTCGAAGCATTGGATGTTGCCGCGAGCCATCTGCAACTAGGTAAAGAGCAATTAGAGGTTTATCTCGCAGGTGAACTGTTAGCAGAAGAGCTCAGAATGGCGCAACTCGCCCTGTCTGAAATCACTGGCCGTTTTACTTCAGACGATCTACTCGGCAAAATTTTTAGCTCATTCTGTATCGGGAAGTAAAATAGTAAAACGCATCAAACCAAATCAAAACAACATTATGATTTTAAAATAATTTTGTTTTATTGGGTGGGAAGTGATTTGAAGGGTTTTGTCGATTCTTGCTCCGTATGTGCTCCGAAGATAAATTTTGGAGCACATTTGTAATATAAGAAAAAAACCTATTAAATAAATATATTAGTAGACAAGAATAAAGCCTAAACTTGCCTAATTGGCCAAAATAGAACGAATACTGTTCCTCCACGACCCGATGGCTGGCAGACCACATGGCCGCCGTGAGCTTCAACAATAGTCTTAACCACGGCAAGACCAAGCCCGCTACCACCACTTTTTCGTGAACGAGAAGGATCGACTCGACGAAATGCTTCGAATACGTAACTGGCGGCAGCATCAGGGATACCTGGCCCCTCATCTTCCACACTTAGATCCGTCATTCCGCACCTAATTTTCGATTTAAAAAACTTGACGGCGATCGGTCATTCTGATCTATTACTCTCTTTTGCAGGTAATTCATCATGGCCGCTCCCGCTATCTCTATCCGTAACCTCGACC